>NZ_JBHXAY010000074.1:0-35390 GCF_042728775.1 Nocardia sp. NPDC060259 | reverse complement strand
GTCAGGCACCGTTGCTTGCTCCTTCGTCGCGTACGCAACGGCGCCTGACCGGCGGGACGGCCGCGACGGCCGCTGCGCGGCCTGCCCTCCTCGAGGTCGGGGCGTGCGTGGCTGAGGGGGCGGTCGGGGTCGATTGGGGGTGTGCCAGATGAATTAGGCTGCGGCGGGCGCGGTTTCGGCCAGGGGGAGTTTGTCCTTGGTGGCCACCACGAAGCGGTACACGATCGCGCCCGCGGTGAGGATCACGGCCACCGACAGCGGACCTGCCCACAGCTGCCACCAGCTACCGCCCGCGGGCGTGTACACCTCGGCCCGCGGCCAGGCCAGGTTGATCACCATCGCGATGCCCCAGACCACCGCGAGCGCGTTGATCGGAATGCCCCAGCGACCGAGGCTGAACAGCGTCGGGTCGTCCAGTGCGGGCATGCCTTTGATCCTGCGCACCAGCAGCGGCACGGTGACCAGCAGATACGCCAGATACAGGCTGACGATGCAGACACTGGCCAGGGTCGCGAAGATGGCCGGGTTGCCCAGGTTGAGCACCAGCAGCCCGATGCCGAGCGCGCCGATCACTACCGCTGGCCACACCGGTGTGCCGAAGCGCGGATGCACGGTCGCGAGGGTCGTCGCGAACGGCAGCTTGCCGTCACGCGCCATCGAGAACAGCAGGCGCGAGCCCGCGGTCTGGATCGCCAGCGTGCACACGATCACCGCGACCGCGACACAGCCGAGCAGGACCGATCCGGCGGGGCTGGTCAGCTTCGAGGTGATGACGTAAGCCAGTCCACCGGAAGCCAATTCGCCGTCGGACAGGCTCGGCGCGGCCATCAGCGCGCCGAGCAGCATGAGTCCGCCGCCGAGCGCCGAGACCGACAGGGCGAGCAGGATGGTGCGCGGCGCGACCCGGCGCGGATTCTTGGTCTCCTCGGACAGCTCACCGGCGGAGTCGAAGCCGACCATCACGTACGCGGCCATCAGACCGGAGACCAGGAACGCCGCCCAGTACGGGCCGGGCGCGGCCTGGTCGGTCTGCGTGACGACACCGGGCCCGCGCTCGGCGCTGGTGAAGAACAGCGCGATGATCGCCAGCACGCCGACGATCTCGATGGTGACGCCGATCGAGTTGATCCTGGCCATCAGGTCGATGCCGATGACATTGATCGTGGTGGTCACCACCAGCAGCACGCTGCCGAGCAGCACCGCGTTCATCGCGCCGTCGCGGGAGGTCAGCGCGGTGTCGGTGCCGATGATCTGGAAGCCGCTCCAGATCGTCGGCAGCACGACCTGCAGGGCGATCGCGGCCGCGGCGGCCGTGACGACCTGCGCGATCACCATCATCCAGCCGGCGAACCAGCCGATCAGCCCGCCGGCCAGGCGGCGCGACCACTGATAGATGCAGCCCGAGATCGGGTACCGGGCGGCCAGCTCGGCGAAATTCAGCGCCACCAGGAACTGGCCGGCGAAGACAAGCGGCCAGGTCCAGAAGAACGCGGCGCCGCCGAACGAATAGCCGAAGCCGAAGAACTGGAAGATCGTGGTGAGGATGGAGACGAACGAGAAGCCTGCCGCGAACGACGCGTAGCGTCCCAGCTTGCGATGCAGGACCGGCTGATAACCGAACGCCGCCAGGTCGGCACTGTCGCGGCCGGAGTCGAGCGGTTCGGCGGGGGAATCGAGAGTCGTGGCCATGTCGGTGTCCTTCGGCGGTGCGGCCAAATATCTATCAGGCGATAGTTTTGCGCTCGCGATCGCTCGAACGGTGTCCGGCGTGTATCGGGTGTGGGGCCTGCGGTAACTTCTGCGTTGCCCAAGTTTCTATCAAATGACAGAAATTCGACCGCGCGGCATCTTCGCTGGTGAGCTCCCCGCTTCGGCCCTGGTCGGGGCCCGATGACAGAATCGGGAGGTGGCAAACCTCGGTCCCGGGCGTCCCCGGCTGGAACAGCGGCGCAGGCAGGGAACCACGCCGCGCGCGGAGATCCTCGACGCGGCGGCGGAGCTGTTCACCACCAAGGGCTATGCCAATACCTCCACCAGGGCGGTGGCCGACGCGGTCGGCATCAGACAGGCCTCGCTGTATCACCACTTCGCGGCCAAGGACGACATCCTCGACGCCCTGCTGGCCGAAACCGTCGCAGGCCCGGCCGAATTGGCACAGCGGATGCTCGGCGAGCCGGAGCCCGCCGCGACGAAGCTCTACGCACTCGCCCTGTTCGACGTGCGCCAGTTGCGCAGCGCGCGATGGAATCTCGGCGCGCTGTATCTGCTGCCCGAACTGCGCACCGAACGGTTCGTCGTGTTCCGGCGCCACCGGGACGAGTTGCGCGGGCACTACGAACGACTCACCGCCGAATCCTGCGCTGCCGCAGGGCAGTCCGATGAGGCACGCATTCTGCCGTTCCGGCTGGTCGAGACGGTGATCGCCATCCGGTCCGACGAGGGGACCGCGGCCGTCGAGACCGAGCGCGTCATCCCGGACGCGATCATGCGCATAGTCGGGCACCGTGGCGAGGTCGGCGCGGCGGCCGACGCGCTCCTCGCGCGCCTGGGCGAGATCGACATCGATCCCGCCTGAGCGGTATCGGCGCGGTACCGGTGCGTGGCACCGCGCCGACGGTCCTCAGCTCTTGATGAACGCCAGGATGTCCTGGATGAGCTCCTGCTGGTAGGAGCCGAAGATGCCGTGCGGAGCGCCGGGGTACACCTTCAGCGTCCCGTTCTGCACGAGCTCGATCGACTTCAGCGCGGCACCCGCGATCGGCACGATCTGGTCGTCGTCACCGTGCGCGATGAAGATCGGCACCTCGAGCGCCTTCAGGTCCTCGGTGAAATCGGTCGCCGAGAACGCGGCGACGCACTCGTAGGCGGCCTGGATACCCGCGAGCATGCCCTGGCGCCAGAAGTCGTCCTGCGCGCCCTTCGAGACGGCGACGCCCTCGCGGTTGAAGCCGAAGAACGAGGGGGCGAGTTCCTGGTAGAAGTTCGAGCGGTCGGCGAGCACGCCGGCGCGGATGCCGTCGAACACCTCGATCGGCAGGCCGTCGGGGTTGGCTTCGGTCGCGACCATGATCGGCGGCACCGCGCCGATGGTGACGACCTTGGCGACCCGGTCCCTGCCGTGCTGCGCGGCGTAGCGCACGACCTCGCCACCGCCGGTCGAGTGCCCGATGACGATGACATCGCGCAGGTCCAGCGATTCGACGAGCTCGGCGAGGTCACGCGCGTAGGTGTCCATGTCGTTGCCCTGCCACGGCTGCGACGAGCGGCCGTGACCGCGGCGGTCGTGCGCGATGACGCGGTAGCCGGCGTCGGCGAAGGTCTTGCGCTCCAGCGCCCACGCATCGGAGCTGAGCGGCCAGCCGTGGCTGAAGACGACGGGCTGACCGGTGCCCCAGTCGGAGAAGTAGATCTCGGCGCCGTCGGAGGTGGTGAAGTAGGGCATTGCGCTCCCGTCGGAGGTGCGGATGGATAGGTTGCCCATAGTTGTCGGAAGGACGTCGGCTGTCGCCTACCGGAACGGCCGCGGATCCCGCCATTTCGGACAAGCATTAGATTTATCGGCATGTCTCTACCCCCGGATCGTGTCCGTCACAACGCATCTAGTGGGACACGACGTATCGGGTTTCTCCTGTTCGACGGGGTGAAAGCGCTCGATTACATCGGTCCCGCAGAGGTTTTCATCGAGGCGAATCAATTCGCCGATGCCTACGAGGTCTTGCTGTTCTCACCCAGCGGCGCACCCGTGCACAGCTCGGTCGGCCAGGGAGTTGCCGTGACGGCTGCGGCAGCGGACGCGCCCGCGCTGGACACGCTCGTCATACCGGGGAGCGAAGTCCGTCCCGCCGACTTCGTCCGACCTGATCTCGTCGAGGCCACGCGCGCCCTCGCCGCGCGGAGCCGCCGGGTCGTCTCGATCTGCAGCGGCGCCTTCGTGCTCGCCGAATTGGGAATGCTGGACGGTCGCAGCGCGACCACGCACTGGAAGTTCGCCGACGAACTCGCGCGCCGGTATCCGCGCGTCGACGTACAGGCGGATCGAATCTTCGTGCAGGAGGCCGACATCGCGACCTCGGCCGGTGTCGCCGCCGGCATCGACCTCGCGCTCGCGCTGGTGGCCGACGATCTCGGCAGTTCCATCGCGCGTCAGGTCGCGCAGGGCCTGCTGGTCTACCTGCAGCGTTCCGGTGGGCAGACCCAGTTCTCGACACCGCTGCGTGCGGCCGCGTTGCCGCCGGGACCGGTGTGCGCGGTGACCGATCTCATCGCGCGGGATCCGGCGAAGCGGCACAGCGTGCGGGAACTCGCGCGGCACGTCAATGTGAGCCCGCGCCATCTCACCCGGCTCTTCGCCGAGGAGGTCGGGCTCAGCCCGGCCGAGTACGCGGCGAGCGCACGGTTCGATCTGGCCCGCACCCGGCTCGAGGCGGGCAGCTCGGTGAGCAGGGCCGCCGCTGATGCCGGGTTCGCCAGCGCCGAGGCATTGCGGCGGGCTTTCATCGCGCGGCTCGGTGTGTCGCCCTCGGACTACCGGCGGAGATTCACAGCGCGGCCGAGCGCGTAGCTCTCTTCGAGTCCTAGGGCGCAGTGGCCTCGGCGAAGCGGGTGGCGAGGGTGCGGAGGTGGGTGATGAGTTCAGGGGGTTCGTTGACTCGGAAGGGGAAGTCGAAGGAGGCGATATAGACGGCCAGTTCGGTGAGGTCGTCGGCGCCGGTACGCAGGAGGCAGGTTTCGGGGTCGAGGGGTTCGATGACGCCGACGGTGGGGGCGATGCGGTCGGCGGCGGCAGCGGCGGGGACCGCGAGGGTGATGGTGGCCTGGTACCGATAGGGGGAGGTGGTGACGCCTCGGGTGAGGTAGCCGCCCAGGTCGAGGTCGGGGGCTTCGCGGGGAGTGAAGCGGGGGCCGGTGGGGATGCGCGGGGTGAGGCGGTCGGCGCGGTAGGTGCGCCAGTCGGCGCGGTCGGTGTCCCAGGCGATGAGGTACCAGTGGCGGCCGGTGTGGGCAAGGCGGTGGGGTTCGACGGTGCGCAGTGTCGCTGTGCCGTCGTGGGTTCGGTAGTCGAATCGGAGGCGATGGTTGTCGCGGATGGCGCCCGCGACGGCGGTGAGGACATCGGGATCGACGGGAGTGGTGGCGGCGGGGACCGTGACGGTGACCGAGTGCAGCAGGCTGACCCGGTGGCGCAAGCGTGACGGGAGGACCTGCTCGAGTTTGGAGAGGGCCCGCAGGGAGCTGTCCTCGATACCGGCGACGGTGCCGCCCGCCGCGGTGCGCAGACCGATGGCGACGGCCACCGCTTCGTCGTCGTCGAGCAGGAGCGGCGGCAGCTTCGCGCCCGCGCCGAGCCGGTAGCCGCCGACGCCGGGCGTCGCGTCGACCGGATAGCCGAGTGCGCGCAGCTTCTCGATATCGCGGCGCACTGTGCGCGCGTCGACTTCCAAGCGCTCGGCGAGTTCGGTGCCGGTCCAGTCGCGGGGAGTCTGCAACAGCGACAGCAGGCGGAGCAGGCGGGCTGATGTCTCCAACATGAAGGAAATTCTGCCCGACAGCTAGGGCGGAATCTGTCCTAGGTGGCTCCTATCGTTGTCTTCATGAGCGACGAAATCCAGCGATTCCGAATCGACATTCCGCAACAGCAGCTCGACGACCTGCGCAACCGGCTCGACACCGCGCGCTGGCCCGCCGCGCTGCCCGGCGACGACTGGGACACCGGTGTGCCGACCCACTACCTGCGTGAGCTCGTCGACCACTGGCGCACCGGTTACGACTGGCGCGCTGAGGAAGCGAAACTCAATGCGCACGAACAGTTCACGACCGTGATCGACGGACAGCGCATCCACTTCCTGCACGTGCGCTCGGCCGAACCCGATGCGGTGCCGCTGCTGCTGACACACGGCTGGCCCGGTTCGGTCGCGGAATTCCTCGACCTGATCGGCCCGCTGACCGACCCGCGCGCACACGGCGGCGACCCGGCCGACGCTTTCCATGTGGTGATCCCGGCACTGCCCGGCTTCGGGTTCTCCGGACCGGTCACCGAGGGTGGGTGGACCGTGCGCAGGATCGCGCAGGCGTGGGCCGAGCTGATGACCCGGCTCGGATACCAGCGCTTCGGGGTGCAGGGCGGCGATTTCGGCGCGGCGGTGAGCCCGGAAGTGGGGCGGGTGGCGCCGGATCGGGTGATCGGCGTGCACGTCAACGGTGGCGCGGGCTCGTTCCCGCAGCTGCCGCTGTCCGAGGAGGTCAGCGCGAGCCTGACCGAGCTCGAGCGCGACCGCATCCGGCGGATCGAGGCGTTCATGAACGAGGAGTTCGGCTACATCGCCGTGCAGTCCACCCGTCCGCAGACCCTCGCCTATGGGCTGGTCGACTCGCCGATCGGGCAGCTGGCGTGGATCCTGGACAAGTTCAGGGAGTGGACGCACCCGCGCGAGACGCTGCCCGACAAGATCATCGATCGTGATCGGCTGCTGACCAACGCGATGATCTACTGGCTCACCGGGACCGCGGGGTCCGCGGGCTATGTCGGCTACGCGCAGCCAGGGGAATGGGGTGCGGTGCCGGAGAATTCGGGCGTGCCGACCGGTGTGCTCGTGCTCGCCCACGATGTGGCGATCCGCCGCTTCGACGAGGCGGAGAACAACATCGTCCGCTGGAACGACGTCGATCGGGGCGGGCACTTCGCGGCGCTGGAGGAACCGGAACTGCTCACCACCGATGTGCGTGAGTTCTTCCGCACGCTGCGCTGATCATTCGGTGAGTTCGCCTGCCGAGCGCCAGGATCGGCATTCGGCGGTGAGCGCCGGGTCAGCGCGACGTCGGTGGGGCGATCTGCCAGTGCCGGTTCAGCGCGCCCGCGATCTCGGGGAGCACGGTGATCGGAATCCGCTTGGCGCGCAGCATCTCCCGGATCTCGGTCACCTGTTCGCGTTTACGCATGTCGTAGGCGCCCGCGACCGGGCCGACGACCGGCGGGATGGACAGCAGGATCAGTTCGTCGGTGGTCTCGCCGGTCAGGTCGAGCGCCAGTGCCCAGCGGGACCGCTCGTCGAGGGTGAACCGGCCGGCGACGACGCGATCCCACGGCACCGTCGCCGAACGGAACGGGGTCCTGGCGTGGATCGCGTGCTCGGTGAGCTCGACGACATCACGCACGAACAGCGCGACGCCCGCCGCGACCCCGGCGATCGCACCGACGAGGATCCCGGTGACGACCCGGTTCACCCCGAACATCGCCAGGAACAACCCGACGACGCCCGTGGTGGCCAGCACCCCGATCAGGCAGTAGAACAGGCTCCGACCAGCGGGCACGACACCGGCACGCACGACCGCCATGCGAACCTCCCTCTCCACGACTCGCGCCCACCCTAGCGGTGGTCACCGCGCCGCGATCACGAGCCGAGCGAAACCGCCGCTTCGGAGGTCTCCACGAGGAAGGTGAAGGACTCCTGGAAGTACAGCTGTACGGTCTCGGCGTCGTGGCTGAGGTAGCCGATCGACAGGTCCTGGCCGAGGGCCAGCTCGAAGTCGCCGCCGCGGGTGGTGAGCGCGAAACCGCCGCTGATCGCGGGCGCCCAGATGATCTCGCCGTCGAGCAGCCGCTCGATGTGGGTGCGGATCGGGTGGCCGTGATCGGAGGTCTCGCTGACCTGCGTGTACAGCTCGGCGCTGAGCACCACCGAGTACGGGCCCTGCACGCCCGCCAGGCGCAGCCCGGTGAGCGCGTGCGAGATCGCGTCGGGGATGTCGACGACATTGCCCGGCAGCTCGACCGGTTCGTTGGACGCGGCGGCGCGGATGCCGGTGATGCCCGCGGCGGCGTAGCTCTCGAAGATCGCGCGGTCCTCGGCGAAGGCGATCTTCTGGGCCGCGGCCTTGAGGTTGTCGAAATCGGCGTCGCCCGCGCCGCGCTCGACGTCGTCGAGTTCCTGGCGGGACAGGGTGAACGGCACGCGGAGTTCGATCAGCGGCTGCACCACCCGCTGATGCGCCTGGACACCGTCGTCCGGGGAGGAGATCTTGGTCAGCCTGCCGCGGTTGAGCGCTGAATAGGTGAGCCCGTGCGGGCCCGACACGTCGACGACCCGGCGGCCCGCGATATTGCGCTTGAACGTGCGGGTGGCTTCCTCTTCGATCTGCTCCCAGGCCTCGCCGCTGATCGGCGCGAGTTCGCGATGCAGGTTGTTCATTCAGATACTCCTTTTCATCGAGCCGATGGCGAGTGAGCCGTCCGAGCTGGCGTTCGCCTGCTCCACCGGGACGAATTCGGGCAGGGAATCGGACTCTTCCTCGGTGGCGACGGATTCGGGTGCCTCGGGCAGGTCGTCGAGGAAATCGACGGTGGGGGTGAAGAACAGGGTGCCGGTGACCGCGAACGAGAAGTCGAGGATGCGGTCGTAGGCGGCCTCGCCGGTGCCGAGGAACATCCGTTCGAGCATGCGCTCGGTGACGCTCGGGGTCGCGGCGTAGGCGATGTAGTACGTGCCGAACTCGCCGGTGCCGATGGTGCCGAACGGCATGTTGGCGCGCATGATCTGGCGCTCGGTGCCGTCGGGGTCGACCAGGGTGTTGACCGCCACGTGCGAGTCGGCCGGTTTCACGTCGTCGGGCAGTTCGTAGTCGGCGAGCTTGGTTCGCCCGATCACCCGCTCCTGCTCCTCGATCGACAGCGCGTTCCACTGGTCGAGCGGGTGGGTGTACTTCTGCACGATCACGTAGCTGCCGCCGGTGAATTCGGGGTCCTCGTCACCGAGCAGTGCCGCCGAGGCCGCGGCTTTGCCCTCGGGATTCTCGGTGCCGTCGACGAAACCGAGCAGGTCGCGCTGTTCGAAGTAGCGGAAGCCGACGGTCTCGTCGACGATCGTGGCCGCGCCGCGCAGGCGCTCGCCGATCACCATGGCCAGCTCGAAGCACGGGCCCTGGGTCTCGGCCTTGATATGGAACAGCAGGTCGCCCGGCGTGGCAGGCGCGCTGTGGATGGGGCCGTTGTAGCCGGGAAACTCATGCAGCTCAGCGGGTTTCGGGCCGACGAAGAGCCGGTCCCAGGCCTGCGAGCCGATCGAGGTGACACAGGACAGCCCGTCACCGGGGACCCGGAAGCTGACGGAACGCCGCAATCCGGAGATGTCGGACAACAGGTCGCGAACCGCGGACTCGCCGCCTTCGTCGATGGTGGCGACGAGAAAAATCGCGGCAGGCGTGAGTGGATCGAGGATCGGCTGTGGCTCACCCATGGCGTCCACAGTACGGCTCAGGACCGACAGGTTCGTTCAGTGCCCTGGTGTGTCAGCACATTCCGGGCGACCGGCGCCCGGTGGCCTATTTCGCGACGGTCAAGAGAAAGGCCACGTCATCGATGGCTTTGACGCTGTGCCGGGCGCGCGGGACAACGATGAGATCACCGGCCGAGCCCTTCCATTCGTCGGTGCCCGCGATCAGGATCAGCGTGCCGGTGAGGACCTGGATCGTGGCATCGCCCGCGTTGTCGTGCTCGGCCAGGCTCTGGCCCTCGGTCAGAGCGACGACAGTCTGGCGCAGCACATGTGTGTGGCCGCCGATGACGGTCTGCGAACTCCGGCCGCTCGTCGAGGTGGCCGCCAGCTTGAGCTGTTGACGGGCCACCGCGGTCAGCGATTTCTTGTCCATGACATCGCGCCTTTCGCAGGCTCTCGCGGGCTGGTATCCAGGAGTATGCCCGAGACCGTGCCCGCGGTCGGGCGTTTCCCGCGACCGTTAGCCAAGCGTTGTCAGTGCCGGGTGTAGTGGCGAATCCGGTACCGGAGACCGGTTTTCGACTCCCGCCACGGGGTTTCGGGCGCGTGCCACTCGGGCCCGATGGCCGGGGCGAAGGCATCGCCGTCGACGGTCGTGTCGACCTCGGTGACCAGCAGCGATGTGGCCAGCGGGAGCGCGGCGCGGTAGATCTCGCCGCCACCGGCCACCCACACGTCGACATCGCCCGCGATCGCCAGCGCGTCGGGCAGCGAGCCCGCGCGTTCGGCGCCCTCGGCTGCCCAATCAGTCTGGCGGGTGACCACGATGTTGCGGCGCCCGGCCAGCGGACGAAACGAGGCGGGCAGCGAATCCCAGGTGCGCCTGCCCATGATCACCGGGTGACCCATGGTGGTGTCCCGGAAATTGGCCATGTCCTCGGGCAGGCGCCACGGGATGGTGTTGTCGACGCCGATGACGCCGTCGGCGGTCTGCGCCCAGATCAGGTTGATACCGCGACTCACACCGCCACCGGCGCCTTGATGGCCGGGTGGTGCTGGTAGCCGGTGAGCTCGACGTCCTCGTAGCTGTAGTCGAACAGGCTCGGCGCCGCGCGCAGGTGCAGGGTCGGGAACGGGTACGGCTCCCTGCTGAGCTGTTCGCGCACCTGCTCGACGTGGTTGTCGTAGATGTGCACGTCGCCGCCGGTCCAGATGAACTCGCCGGGCTCGAGCTCGGTCTGCTGGGCCATCATCAGGGTGAGCAGGGCGTAGCTGGCGATATTGAACGGCACGCCGAGGAACAGGTCGGCGCTGCGCTGATACAGCTGGCACGACAGCTTGCCGTCGGCGACATAGAACTGGAAGAAGGCGTGGCACGGCGCCAGCGCCATCTTGTCCAGGTCGGCCACGTTCCAGGCCGAGACGATCATCCGGCGCGAGTCCGGGTCGGTGCGCAGGGTGTGCAGTACCTGGGCGATCTGGTCGATGTGGGTGCCGTCCGGGGTGGGCCACGAACGCCACTGCACGCCGTAGACCGGGCCGAGCTCGCCCTTGGCGTCGGCCCATTCGTCCCAGATGGTGACACCGTGTTCGCGCAGCCAGGACACATTGGAATCGCCGCGCAGGAACCACAGCAATTCGTAGACGATCGACTTGAGGTGGACCCGCTTGGTGGTGATCAGCGGAAAGCTCTCGGCCAGGTCGTAGCGCAGCTGATGACCGAAGATGCTGCGGGTTCCGGTGCCGGTGCGATCGGCTTTGGGCGTGCCGTGCTCCAGCACGTGCCGGAGCAGGTCCTCGTACTGCGTGTCAGGGGTGGCCACGCCTGGCGATTCTACGGTGCACGACACCTGGCAAGCTCTCCGCGTATGCGCAAGCTCTACGTGATCGGCATCGGTGCCGGAGACCCCGACCAGGTGACGATGCAGGCAGTCAAGGCCATGCGACACGCCGACGCCTTCTTCGTGATCGGCAAGGGCGCCGAGAAGCGGGAACTGGTCGACGTGCGCACCGCGATCCTGGCCGAGCACGTCGACGGACCGCACCGGATCATCGAGATCACCGACCCGCCGCGCGACCGCACCCCCGACGACTACGCGGGCGCCGTCGGGGACTGGCACGAACGCCGCGCCGAGCTGCTCGAGGCCGCGTTCGACGAGGTGGACGGGGTCGGCGCGATCCTGGTCTGGGGCGATCCCGCGCTCTACGACAGTACGTTGCGCATGGTCGAGCATGTGCTGGCCCGTGGCCGCGTCGAGTTCGACTACGAGGTGATCCCCGGCGTCACCAGCGTCGCCGCGCTGGCCGCCCGGCACCGCATGGTGTTGCACCGGATCGGTGAGCCCGTCCACGTCACCACCGGCCGCCGGTTGCGCGAGGAAGGCCTCGGCGCCGGCTCGACGGTGGTGATGCTCGACGGCGACTGCTCGTTCACCGAGATCCCCGGCGACGACGTGCACATCTGGTGGGGCGCCTACCTGGGCATGCCCGACGAAACCCTGATCGAGGGCCCGCTGCGCGAGGTGGAACAGCGGATCGTGACCCGCCGCGCGGAACTGCGCGCCGCCAAGGGCTGGATCATGGACGTCTACCTCCTGCGGGGCAGGTGAGCGATAAACTGGCCGGGTGCCCGAGCTACCCGAGGTAGAGGCGCTGGCGCAGTTCCTGCGGGATCATGCGGTCGGCGCGGTGGTTGGGCGGGTCGACGTGGCCGCGCTGAGCGCGGTCAAGACGTTCGACCCGCCGGTCACGGCGCTGTCCGGGCGTGATGTCACCGGCGCTGGGCGGTGGGGGAAGTTCCTCGGGATGGATTGCGGCGGGCTGTGGTTGATCACGCACCTGTCGCGCGGCGGCTGGCTGCGGTGGGTGGACGAGCCGAATCCGTTGCCGCCCAAGCCCGGTGGGAAGTCGCCGCTGGCTTTGCGGGTGCACTTCTTCACGCCGGAGGGCGCGACGCCCTCGATCGATCTCACCGAGGCGGGAACCAAGAAGCGGCTCGCGGTCTACGTCGTCGACGATCCGAAGGCCGTGCCCGGTATCGCGCGGCTCGGGCCGGACGCGCTGGCGGTGACCGAGGACGAGTTCGCCGCGCTGCTGAACGGCACGTCGCAGCGGATCAAGACCGCGCTCGTCGATCAGACGCTGCTCGCCGGTATCGGCAACGCCTACTCCGACGAGATCCTGCACACCGCCAAGATCTCCCCGTTCGCCAATACGAAAACACTGCCGGCGGACAAGGTTTCGCAGTTGTACACCGCCATGCGCGAGGTGCTGCTCGATGCCGTCGACCGGTCGGCCGGGCAGGACGCGGCCCGGCTCAAGGGTGAGAAGCGTTCGGGCATGCGGGTACACGCGCGGACCGGGCAGCCGTGCCCGGTCTGTGGTGACACCGTGCGCGAGGTGTCCTACGCGGAGCGATCCTTCCAGTACTGCGCCACCTGCCAGACCGGCGGCAAGGTGCTCGCCGACCGGCGGATGTCGCGCCTGCTCAAGTAGCTCACCGCTTCTCGCGCCACGCCTCCAGCAGGCGCAGCCAGAACTCGCTGACCGACGGAAACGCGGGGACCGCGTGCCACAGCGTCTCCAGCGGAACCCGGCCGACCACCGCGATGGTGGCCGCGTGCAGCTGGTCGCCCATGTCGGGGCCGACGAAGGTCGCGCCGAGCAGCCGGTCGGTAGCGGTGTCGACGACGAGTTTCGCGCGGCCGTGAAAGTCGTCGCGGGACAGGGCCGAGCCCGCCACGGCGATGTCCATCTCGACGGTGTCGACGGTGTGGCCCGCGGCGCGCGCCTCCTTCTCGGTGAGGCCGACGGACGCGAGTTCCGGTGCGGTGTAGACGACCTGGGGTATCTGCTGATGGTCGGCGCTCGCGGTGTAGCGCGGGCGGTCGAGGGGCTTGCCCTCGGCGCGGGCGGCGATCACGTCGCCGCACACCCTGGCCTGGTACTTGCCCATATGGGTCAGGGCCGCACGGTGATTCACGTCGCCGATGGCATAGAGCCAGTCGCCGGGCACGTCGCGGACAGTCAGCTGGTCGTCGACCTCGATATAACCCGCGGGCAGGCCGACGGTGTCCAGGCCGAGCGCTTCGGTGGCGGGTGTGCGGCCGGTGGCGACGATCAGTTCGTCGACCTCGAGCTCCCCGTCGTCGAGGACGATGGTCACCGGACCGCCGTGGATGCGGCCGACGCCGGTGTCCTCGGGGTCGTGCCGGGAGACCAGGTGCGGTTCGGTGTGCAGCCGGACCGTGACGGCGCCGGTATCGCGCAAGCCCCGCAGCACCAGGTCGGAGGCGAAGGGCTCGGCGCGGGGGAGCAGGCGGTCGCCGCGGACCAGCATGGTCACCTCGGCGCCGAGTTCGGCCAGCCAGGTCGCGGCCTCGCAGGCGACGACACCGCCGCCGATGATCGCCACCCGGCGGGGGACAACGGTCAGGTTGGTGGCGTCGCGGGAGATCCACGGCAGGGCCTCACGGAGGCCGGGAATACCGGGAATCGCGGCGGCGGTGCCGGTGGCCAGCACGACCGCGTGCCGGGCGCGCACTACGCGGATGCCCTCGTCGGTGATGATTTCGACGAGCCGGTCGCCGAGCAGCCTGCCCGCCCCGCGGATCGGGTCGACGCGGGCGGATTTCGCCCAGTCGACCTGGGAGGTGTCGTCGTGGTGGTGCACGAAGGCGTCGCGGCGCGCGAGCACGTCGGCGACCTGCGGACCGCTCGCGGTCAGCCCGGGCATCGCCTGGCCGAGACCGAGGACTGCGCCGGTACGCAGCAGCGCCTTGCTGGGGATACACGCCCAGTAGCTGCATTCGCCGCCGTACAGTTCCCGCTCGACGAGCGCGGCCGTGCGGTCGCTGCCCGCGATGGCGTAGGCGGCGGCGTTCTCACCCGCCGGGCCCGCGCCGATGACGATGACGTCGTATTCGGCGTCGGTCACTGCAGATAGCCCTCGACCTCGCGCGGGGAACGCAACGCGGTGTCGTCGGGCGACTCGGCGGAGCCGTAGCGGGCGCGGCGCTGCCGCAGCAGATCCCAGGCCTGGTCGAGCATCACTTCCAGCTGGGCCAGCTGCTGACGCTCGGCGACGGGATCGATCTCGCCCGCGGTGGCCTTGGCTCGCAGGGAGTGCTCGTCGTCGACCAGCTGTTTGATACGCGCCAGAATGTCCTGATCGTTCATGTGCTCACCACTTCGATGGTCGGAGGGGTAGTGCCTGAACCGCGACCCGCGCGGGGTCTCGGTCCATGCTACGACCGTGCCGGTGGATCGGGCTGTGCGGCGGCGAGGCAGTCGGCGGCGATCGGCACGGCTTCGGCCAGCTCGGCGGCGCCGATGGCCGTGTAGCCGATCGCGACCCCGAACCGGTGTGCTTCGGCCAGGTGGTGGCGGGCCAGGCCGTCCAGCAGCACACCGCGGGCGCGGGCCGCGTCGACGGCGTGCTGTTCGGCGGCGGCATCGGGGAGCTCGACGACCACGTGCGAGCCCGCGTCGTCGCCGACGACCGGGAGCCCGCGGCGGGCGAGCGCGTCGACGACGAGCGCGCGGCGTGGCGGCACGACCCGGCGCAGGCGGCGCAGGTGCCGGGCCAGATCGCCGTGCCGGGCGAACTCGCTGAGCACCCGCTGACCGGCCGGGCTCGGGGCGGTGCCGGTGTTGGTGCGGTGGGCAAGTACCGCCTCGGCGATGTCGGGGCGGGCGACGAGCCAGCCGACGCCGAGGGTGGTGGCGATGATCTTGCTGGTGGTGCCGAGGTGGACGACCACGTCGGGCGCCATCGAAGCAAGCAGCGGCAGTGGTGCCGAGTCGTAACGCAATTCGCCGTCGTAGTCGTCCTCGACGACGAAGATGCCATTCGCCCTGGCGAATTCGATCAGCTCGACCCGGCGGGCCGCCGGCATTCTGGCGCCGAGTGGAAACTGGTGTGCCGGTGTGCAATACACCGCGCGCACACCCGCCGGAATCAGGTCGACGCGCAATCCGTCGCCGTCGACGGGGACCGGCAGCACGAGCAGACCGGCCGCCCGGAACGCGCCGACGGCCCGCAGATACCCGGGGTCCTCGATCGCGACGGTGTCGCCGGGGCGCAGCAGCGTCGAGGCGAGCTCGCCGACCGCGGAGCTGGTACCCGCCGTCGCCAGCACCACCGAGGCGGCGCCCGCGGCCAGCCCGCGATGCCGCAGCAAGTGCTCGGCGACGGCCGCCCGGAAGTCCGGCTCGCCCGCCCGGTCCTTCCGGGTATCGGCCGGGTGGTCGCCCGCCGCCCGCCACGCGCGTCGCCAGGCGGCCGGGTCGACGGCGTCCGCGCACGGCGCACCGGGGCGGAGATCGAGCAGACCGGCGTCGGGGTCGGCGTAGTCGCCCGGATCGGTGCTGGGTGGCGCGGCGGCGGGAGCCGTGCTCAGGTAGGTCCCGGAACCGCGCCGCCCGGTGAGCCAGCCCTCCGCGTGCAGCTGGTCGTAGGCGGTCGACACCACCGCCCGGCTCACCCCGAGCCGCTGCGCCAGCGCGCGCGAGGACGGCAGCCGGTCGCTCACGCGCAGTACCCCGCCGGTCGCCGCGGCCCGCAGGGCATCGGCTACCTGCACCGACAGCGGTTCGGCCGCGGTCCGGTCGAGCGGAATCGGAAGGTCGTCGAGCATCGCCCACCTCGAATTGGCCTGTCGATCTTCTGTCGAATTGGACCTACTCTCGGTCCATTTCTTCGGCGAAGCTCATCTTATGACCACGCACGACGCCACCCGGACCCTTTGTCGCCGACCCAGCGCACCACACTGACCCGTTCCAGGGAACGCGGCAGGACCGACCGGGCCGAGCTCGACGCGGTGCTCGACGCGGGCCTGGTCTGCCACCTCGGTGTCCTGCTCGGCGGGTCGCCCGTGGTGCTGCCGACCGTCTACGGCCGCGCGGGCGACACGCTCTATCTGCACGGCTCCACCGGCGCGGGCAATATGCGCGCCGCGATCGGCACCGACATCTCCGTCGCGGTGACCCATGTCGACGGGCTGGTGTACGCGCGCTCGGCCATGCACTTCTCGATGAACTTCCGGTCCGCGGTGATCCGGGGCCGGGCGGTGCTGGTCACCGACGAGGCCGAACGCGACAACGCCCTGCGGGTGATCGTCGAGCACGCGGCGCCGGGGGCCTGGGATCGGGTGCGCCCGCCCAGCCGCAAGGAGATGGCGGCGACGATGGTGCTCGCGCTGGATCTCACCGAGGCCTCGGTGAAGGTGCGCGCCGGCGGGCCGAACGACGATCCCGACGACATCGCGACCGGCGGTGTGTGGGCGGGTGTGCTTCCGCTGCACCAGGTCTGGGGCGAGCCGATCACCTCCGCCGATCTGGAACCCGGCATCGATGTGCCCGCCGATGTCGCGACGCGGGTGACGCCGAGTCCGGTGACCGTCGGCTGAGTACGCCGTGGATCAGTCGGTCCAGCCGACGGCGAGCATCCGGGCGCGGTGAAGATCTCTGTGTACCGTAGGTCATCGTGGCCGCGTGCGGCCCGCGGCTCGGGCGTTGACGTGCATCTATGGACATGAATCTATGGAGGTCGCGATGACGAGGGTTAGCGAATTGTCGTTGCTCACCGGGTGGCTCCCGGTAGTGCTTCCGTTGCTCGGCGTGCTGGGTTGGGTGTGGTTGCTGTTCCCCCGTGCACAGCGCTATCGAAGGGCGGCGATGCCGGTCGCGCTGCTGGCCGCCGCCGTCCTGACCGTCGCGCTGTACCTGTTCGTGGAAGAGATATGGCAGCTGTACCCCGACCCGATCGGGTTGTCGGTGTACATACTGATCGCGATCGGCGTGGCCGCGGTCCTGCTGATCGTCCCGCGGATCCTGGTGCGCCGGACGGTGTTGACCGGGGCGGTGACGGCGCTCGCGGCCGTCGCCGTACTGGTGGCGGTCGGCACCGGGATCAATCTGAGGTACCCGTCCTATCCGACGGTGGGTGCCGCGCTCGGGATCGACCAGGTCAAGCGGCTCCAGGCAGATCAGCTGACCCTGCGCGAGCAGGTGATCAGCGGGCGGCCGCTGGAATCGGTGTGGTCGGCACCCAGCGGACTGCCCAAGGGCGGCGAGGTGATGACCGCTGCCGTGCCGCCGACCGCCTCCGGTTTCGCTACCCGTGAGGCCCAGATCTACCTGCCCCCTGCCTATTTCGCGGACCCGCGGCCGTTGCTGCCGGTCTTGGTGTTGCTCGCGGGCGAACAGGGGACACCGCAGGACTGGTTCGCCGACGGCAGGCTGACCGAGACCCTGGATGAATTCGCCCGTGCGCACCGCGGTCTCGCGCCCGTCGTCGTGGTCGCCGACGGCACCGGCGGTCAGCCGGCGAACCCGCTGTGCCTGGATTCGCGGGTGGGCGACGTCGCCACCTACCTGGCCGTCGACGTGCCCGCCTGGACGAGGGCGAACCTGCAGATCGACCCCGATCCGCGGGCCTGGGCGGTGGGTGGGCTGTCCTACGGTGGCACCTGCGCGCTGCAACTGGCGACCAACTATCCGCAGGTGTATCCCACCTTCCTCGACATGTCGGGCCCGGACGAGCCGACCCTCGGCGACCGGCAGCGCACGGTCGATGCCGCCTTCGGTGGCGATACCGCCGCGCCGCCGCAGGCCAGCGCGCTCGATCTGCTCGGCCAGACCTACCCGGATTCCGCGGGCGCGTTCGTGGTCGGGGCCGACGACGAGCAGTACCGGCCGCAGGTCGAGCGGATGTTCCACGCGGCCAAGGCCACCGGCATGGATGTCCGGCTGCAGATCGTGCCCGGTGGGCACGACTTCGCGGTGTGGTCCATCGGGCTCCGCGTTCAACTTCCCTGGCTGGCGACACGACTCGGCATCGCGCCGTGACGGGCGAGCAGCGCGGCGAAGGCGAGTAGCCACGCGCTCCACAGCAGGTAGCCGAGGAAATTGGTGAGCCCGGCGGGCTCGACGCCCAGCGGAACCAGGACGCCGGTGGCGATGGCGGCGGCGCTGACGTAGCCGGGGACGGCGAACCAGCGCGGGGTGCGCAGGGCGGCGACGACCAGCGCCGTCCACAGCGCGGTGAGGCTGTAGCCTGCGGTCTCGCCGATCAGGGTGCCCAGGACGGTGTTGACGGTCTCGAAGGTGTGGATCGCGGGGGAGTCGGGGCCTTCGGTGGCGACGCGGTCGGCCAGGCCGGGGACGAGGACGGGCCAGCGCAGCAGGCCGATCGTCTGCACGATCGCGGCGGCGACGCCTGCCCGCACCGCCCACGGCATCGGTGCGAGCCTGCCGACGAGGACGGCCAGGGGCGCGAAGGCACAGGCGGCGGCGGCGAGCAGGGCGAAGAGCAGGACGACGGTTGTCTGCTCGGCGCGGAATTTCGCCAGCGCTTCGGTGGCGGGCAGTTGCAGGACGTCGGGGTAGTCGAACGACACACCCAAGCCGGTGAACGCGAGGTTCATCAGGATCGGGGCGGAGATCAGCAGCGTGATGGCGGGCCATGGCTTGGTGCGCATGAGAGATCCGTTCTGGCTGTACGGGGTACAGGTAGCTGTACGGGGTACAGTCCACCGCATGCCGGACGGGAAGTCAACAGGTCAGCGGGGTGCGCCGCGCCCGACGCGGCGATCGTTCACCGAGGAGCAGGTCGTCGACACCGCCCTCGACCTGCTCGACGACGGCGGGCCGAGCGCCCTGTCGATCCGGGCCGTCGCCGCGCGGCTCGGGGTCAACCCGAACGCGGTGTACACCTATGTCGCCAGCCGCGCCGACCTGGAGGGCGCGGTGATCGAGCGGGTGCTCGCCGCGGTCCCGCTCGACGCGCTGTCCGATCCCGGCGTCGAGTGGGCCGCCGCGGTCATCCAGTTCGCCCTCGGGCTGCGCGACCAGCTGCTCGCGCATCCCGCGGTCGCCACGCTGATGATGTCGGGTCCGATGAACGGACCGGCGGCACGCGATGTCGGCGAGGCGATGTTCGGCGCACTGGCGCGCGGCGGTCTGCCCGCGCAGACGCGGGCGCACGGGGTGTACGCGGTGATCGTGCAGGTCCTCGGCGCGGTCGCCCTCGAGGTCGCCGAAACCGACGGAAAGCCGCCGCTGCCACCGGAATCCGAGCGCATCGCCCAGCGACGGGCCGCCCTGGACGAGGTCGACGCGACACGCTGGCCGCGCACCGCGGCACACCTGGACGAGATCGCCGCATGGAACTCGGTGGATCAGTTCGTGTGGGGGCTGCGGGTATTGCTCACCGGGATGACGGCGACCTGATCACCAGGGAATGGCGCGTAGCCCCGCGGCGGTACAGGCGCGATCGGTTGCGGCGTCGAGTGTTTCGCGATCGCAGGACAGGCTGACCAGGGCCAGCGTGTAGGTGTCGGCGAGCCGGGACAGGTAGCCGGAGAGCCGGGTGCGGGGGTACTCGGTGAGGCCGGGGTGGATTGCGCGGGCCGCGACCCGGTCGCAGTGGTGTGTGCCGACATTACGCAGGGACGCCGGCAGCGTTCCGATGTTGGAGCACAGGATGTCTCGTTCACCCGCGCCTTTGCTGAGTGCGTACGCCCAGCGGTCGGGGAGTACCTGGAGGATCTCCTCGGGCAGGCCGGCGGGGCTCGACATGCGGCGCAGGTATGCGGCGCGGGCTTTGTCGCGGATGGTCGCGGGGGTGTCGGAGCGGTCCATCGCGATCTCGGTCATGGCGAGGTCGTTGTCGACGCGCGGTTCGTCGCGGGTGTCGACTGGCAGGCTCGCGGCGATCTCGGGGCGCTGGAAGCCGGTCTCCCACAGGATGTTCGCGACAAGATGGATGAACAGACTGTTCGGGGTTCCGCCGGATGCGGCGGCGGTGGCGTCCCACTCTGCGGCATCGAAGGTCAGCAGAGTGCTGTGGAGGGCTCGACCGTCTGACGAGTCGGGAGTGCTGGTGGCTGGTGGCCGGGGAATCCCCCGTCGCAGGGCGCGTGCGGTGCCGCCGAGGATGGTAGTCCACTGTGCGCCGGCGTCGAACCAGTCCGAACTCGCTGTGTAGCGGCCTTTTACGCGGCTCTCAGTCCCTGGCGCCGGCTCGGAGACCGACCCGGGGATAGGCGCATCAAGCGGTTTGTCGTCGGTGCGCGCGAGCTCATCGAGGGCTGCGGCGACGGCGTGGATGAGGCCGCGGGCGTCAGCCAAGGCGTGCGAACAGGTCAGGGCGACAACGGTTCCGCCGTCGTCCAGCGGTGCGGAGGACAGGCGCCAGCCGGGGCCGCACTCGGGGTCGAGGTCGGTGCCGAGGGTATCGGCCCAGGGCAGGATCGCGGTCTCGGGGAGCGGGGAGTCGACGTGGTCGAGGGGATGGGCCTGGATGTTCGGCCGCCAGGCGCGGCGCGCGCCGGGGACCCGGGCCCTGGCCACCCGGCGGCCGAGGTCGCCGACGCGTAGTCGGTCGTGAATCGCCCGCAGTAGTGCGGGTTCCATCGCGTCACCGGTGCGCCACAGCCCTTGCAGGGCGATGGGTGTGCCCATTCCGCGATGGGTACGCAGGAAGATCTCGTCGACGACGGTGAGCCGGCCCGTCACCGGTGTTCGGCGCTCCCGTGCCTGCCCGCGCCCGCGGCGAAGCGGGCGGCACCGTCGAGTGCGCCGTCGGTGAGGGCTTCGAGTCCGTGCTGGAATTCGATCCGCATCGCCTCGTCCTCGGGGTGGCCGTGCTGGTCGTAGAGCGCGGCGCGGTCGGAACGCAGGCAGGTCTGGGGGAGGACGGCCAGCTGACCTGCCAGTTCCTCGGCGATCCGGCGGGCTTCGCCGGGCGGGACGACGCGGGTGACCAGGCCCATCTGCAGCGCTTCGGGCGCGCTCACGGCTCGCCCGGTGAGGATCATGTCCAAGGCTCTGCCCTCGCCGATGATGCGCGGCAGGCGCACGGTGCCGCCGTCGATGAGCGGCACGCCCCAGCGGCGGCAGAAGACGCCGAAGATGGCGTCCTGCTCGGCGATGCGCAGATCGCACCACAGTGCCAATTCGAGTCCGCCCGCCACGGCGTAGCCGGAGATCGCGGCGATCACCGGCTTGGACAGGCGCATGCGGGTCGGGCCCATCGGGCCGTCGCCGTCCTCGGTGGCCTGGTTGCTGTTCTCGGTGCCCAGCGATTTGAGGTCGGCGCCGGCGCAGAAGGTGCCGTGTTCGCCCCACAGCACCGCCACCGAGGCGTTCGGGTCGGCGTCGAACGCGCGGAAGGCGTCGGCCAGGGCACGGGCGGTCGGGCCGTCTACGGCATTGCGGGCCTCGGGTCGGTCAAGGATCACCGTGGTGACCGGGCCCGCGTGTTCGACGCGTACAGACATACTTCGACCATACGGCCAGACGCCTCTTGTGTGAAGGGGTGAATCAGTGGTTCACTTCTTCGTATGGTCTACCGCAGAACCCCGGCCGTGCAGGCCCGGCTCGACGCGCAACGGGCGCTGATCGTGCAGAGCTCGACCAGGGTGCTCTCGCGCGACGGGTTCGCCGGATTGTCGATGGCCGCGGTCGCCGCGGAGGCGGGCGTCGCCACCGGCACCGTCTACAAGCAGTTCGAGAACAAGGCCGAGCTCGTCGCCGCGGTGTTCGAGACCGTGGTCGCCCGCGAGGTCGACGCGGTGCGCTCCGCCGTGGCCGAGGGCGATGTCATGCAGCGGGTCAGCGCGGCGGTGGAGACCTTCGCCGGGCGCGCGCTCAAGAACCCGAAGCTCGCGTACGTCCTGCTGGCCGAGCCGGTCGACGCGGCCGTCGACGCGCAACGGCTGGAATTCCGGCGTGCCTTCGCCGCGTCGTTCGAGTCCGCGATCGCGCACGGCATCGCCGAGGGCCGGCTGCCCGCGCAGGACCCGCCCGTCAGTGCCGCCGCGCTCGTCGGCGCGATCGGTGAGGTGCTCGTCGGTCCGCTGGCCGCGGCACCGCACGCCGAGACCGTCATCCCCGAATTGGTTGCTTTCGCCGTGCGCGCCCTCGGTGCGCGCCCGGAATCGTTGTAGTCGAAGGAGTTCCGGCCATGCCGACCCATGAAGTGTTCAACCAGGTACCCCCGCTCGTTCCCTTCGACGCCGCGCGCAACCCCGCGCTGATCGAGGGCCTGCACCGCGAAGGCGCCGGCTGGGCCGAGGCCGAGGTGCGTGAACTCGGCAGGCTCGCAGGCGATGTCGCCGCGCAGGAGTGGGGCAGGCTCGCCAACGAGTACCCGCCGGTGCTGCACACCCACGACCGCTGGGGCCATCGCGTCGACGAGGTGGAATTCCACCCGCACTGGCACGACCTGATGAATGTCGCTGTCTCCCATGGCCTGCACGGTTCGCCCTGGCTCGACGAGCGCCCCGGCGCGCACACCGCCCGCGCCGCCAAGTTCTACACCTGGGGCATCGCCGACGCCGGGCACATGTGCCCGATCTCGATGACCTACGCGGTGGTGCCCGCGCTGCGCCACAACCCGGAGCTCGCCGCGAAGTACGAGCCGCTGCTCGGTTCGCGCACCTACGATTTCGGCCTCCGTGAGCCGTCGACCAAGGCCGGGCTCATCGCGGGCATGTCGATGACCGAGAAGCAGGGCGGCTCGGACGTGCGGGCCAACACCACCACCGCCGCGCCACAGCCGGACGGTTCGTACCGGATCGTCGGGCACAAGTGGTTCACCTCGGCGCCCATGTCGGACATGTTCCTGACCCTGGCCCAGGCACCCGGCGGGCTGTCGTGTTTTCTGCTGCCGCGCGTGCTGCCCGACGGCACCCGCAACCCGATCCGTATCCAGCGGCTCAAGGACAAACTCGGCAACAAGTCCAACGCCTCCTCGGAGATCGAGTACGAGAACGCCACCGGCTGGCTCGTCGGCGCCGAGGGTGCAGGCGTGAAGACGATCATCGAGATGGTCAACATGACCCGTCTCGACTGTGTGATCGGCTCGGCCACCGGCATGCGCCTCGGCGCCGTCACGGCGGTGCATCACGCCAGGCACCGGGAAGCGTTCGGCGCCAAGCTGATCGATCAGCCCGCCATGCGTAATGTGCTGGCCGACCTGGTCATCGAGTCCGATGCCGCCACGACCGTGATGATGCGCCTTGCCGGTGCCACCGACCGCGCCGGCGGCGACCCGGCCGAGGCCGCGCTGCGCCGGATCGCGCTGGCCATCACCAAGTACTGGGTGTGCAAGCGCGCGCCCTCGCATGCGGCCGAGGCGCTGGAATGCCTGGGCGGCAACGGGTATGCCGAGGAATCCGGCATGCCGCGGCTGTACCGGGAGGCGCCGCTGATGTCGATCTGGGAGGGCTCCGGCAATGTCGCCGCACTGGACGCGTTGCGCGCCATGGGCCGTCAGCCCGAGACCGTCGAGGCCTACTTCGCCGAGGTCGGCCTCGCCCGCGGCGCCGACCCGCGCCTGGACGACGCGATCGACCGGGTCGGTAAGGAACTCGGCGACCTGTCCGATATCGAGTACCGGGCACGCCGGGTCGTCGAGCTGATGGCGCTGGTCCTGCAGGGCGCGCAGCTGGTGCGGCACGGTCATCCCGCCGTCGCCGACGCGTTCTGCGCGACCCGCCTCGGCGGCGACTGGGGCATCGCCTTCGGCACCCTGCCCGCCGGGGTGGATACCGGCGCCATCATCGAGCGGGCCTTCGTCGACGTGCAGTGATCCGGGTGCGGACAACGCGGTCGTCTGCGTCGTCCGCGCGTGGGCAACCCGGCAATGGGGGCCATTCCCACTTCCACTCGGAGGCGCGGCGCGACGCTGAGCTGCGAGTCGAAGAGGGCACGGATTCCGCATCGGCGGAAACGGCACGCAGGCCTGGTGATCTCGTAGGGTGAGGCGGTGAGCTGGCCGAGCGATGTGCTGTCGGTGACCGACCTCGCCCGGCTGGCGCCGCACTCGCCCGGGCGGCGTTTCCTGCTCGGCATCGCGGGACCGCCGGGCGCGGGCAAATCGACACTGGCCGAGCTCCTGAGCGCCGAGCTCACCCGCTCGGGCAGGTGCGCTGTCGTCGCGCCGATGGACGGATATCACCTGCGCAACGAAATCCTGCGGGCCCGTGGCGCGCTGGCCCGCAAAGGTGAGCCCGACACCTTCGACGCCGAAGGGTTCGTCACCGATCTGCGGGCGCTGCGGGCAACGCCGATCGGCGAGCCGGTGCCGTGGCCGCTGTTCGACCGGGCCATCGACGAGCCGACCGACGGCGGTGTGATCGTGCGCGACGAGGACATCGTCATCGTGGAGGGCAACTACCTGCTGCTCACCGACGCCGAGGCACCTGGCTGGGCTGAGGTCCGCGGGCTGCTCGATATCTGCTGGTATCTCGACGCGCCGCGCGCGGTCCTCACCGAACGATTGCTGCACCGGCACACCGCCGGTGGGCGGTCGGCGGCCGAGGCGATGGTGAAAGTCTCCGACAGCGATCTGCGCAACGCCGACCTTGTCGCGGCGAGCAGGCACCGGGCCGATCAGGTGCTGACGGCGGAGGACGCGGGGTACCGGATCGGCTGAGCCCGGCGCGCGTACCGCGAAAATCGGGCGCAGCGGGCAATCATGGAGCGATGACGCGAGGTCGGCGAGTCCCTGTCCCCGGGCATGCGTTGCGCAACGGCGCCGCGGCGGTCTGCGCGCTCCTGCTCTACTACAGCGTGCCGCTGGACGGGGCGTTCGGCATCGACTCCTGGCCGGGGCAGGTGTTCGGGGTCATCAGCTTCTTCGCGGGCATCGTCGGCCTCGCCTGGCTGGTGTGGCGGCGGATCGAGCACTTCCTGACCGCGCCTGCGTCGGCGGGCGGCCGGGTCGACGGGGTGCTGCTGGTGGTCTGCATCGTCTGTGTGGTCTTCTCGGCGTTCTATTACCGGCTGCAACAGCAACAACCGGAGGAGTTCGTCGGCCTGTCGACCCGGACCGACGCGCTGTACTACACGATGGTCACCCTCGGCACCGTCGGCTACGGCGACGTCCACGCCGTCGGTCAGGTGGCCCGCATCGCGACGATGGTGCAGATCGCGTTCGACCTGGTGGTGATCGGCACCCTGGCGGCCATCGTGACGAGCAGCGTCAACCGCAGGCTCGCAGTCTTCCGTCCGGAGCCCCCGTCGGGCGAGGTCACCGACGATGCGCCCGATACCACTCGATGAGCTCGTCGGTCGACGAATCGCCCTGCGTCACCGGCTGCTCCGGCTCGCTGAGCAGCGGCATGAGCGCCAGCGCCTGCTGCTTGCCCAGCTCGACACCCCACTGATCGAAGCTGTCGATGCCCCAGACGATGCCCTCGACGAACACCTGGTGCTCGTAGAGCGCGATCAGCTGACCCACCGTCGACGGGGTGAGTTCCGGGGCCAGGATGGTGGTGCTCGGCCGGTTGCCCGGCATCACCTTGTGCGGCACCAGCTTCGGCTCGGTGCCCTCGGCGGCGATCTCCTCGGCGGTCTTGCCGAACGCCAGCACCTTGCTCTGCGCGAACAGGTTGCTCATCAGGATGTCGTGCATGCTGCCGGTGCCGTCGCGGGTGGGCAGGTCGTCGGTCGAGCGGGCGAAGCCGAGGAAATCGGCGGGGATCAGCCGGGTGCCCTGGTGCAGCAGCTGGTAGAAGGCGTGCTGACCGTTGGTTCCCGGCTCGCCCCAGAAGATCTCGCCGGTCGAGGTGGTCACCGGGGTGCCGTCCGCGCGCACCGACTTGCCGTTGGACTCCATCGTCAGCTGCTGGAGGTAGGCGGGGAAGCGGGCCAGATCGTTCGAGTACGGCAGCACCGCACGCGATTCCGCGCCGAAGAAGTTCGTGTACCAGACGCCGAGCATGGCCAGCAGGACCGGGCCGTTCTGCTCCAGCGGCGCTGTCGCGAAATGCTTGTCCACGGCGTGCATTCCGCTGAGGAACTCGGCGAACTGCTCCTTGCCGATCGTCACCATCACCGAAAGGCCGATCGCGGAGCCCACCGAGTAGCGGCCGCCGACCCAATCCCAGAACCCGAACATGTGCGCGGGATCGATGCCGAAGGCGGCCACCCGTTCCGCGTCCGTCGACACCGCGACGAAATGCTTGGCTACGGCGTCCTCACCGAGCGCGCCGACCAGCCAGCGGCGCGCGGCGGTCGCGTTGGTCAGGGTCTCCAGGGTGGAGAAGGTCTTGGAGGCGACGATGAACAGCGTGGTCGCCGGGTCGAGACCGGCCAGCGTGGCGACCAGATCGCACGGGTCGACATTCGAGACGAACCTGGCCTCGATCCCGGGGTCGGTGTAGTGGCGCAGGGCGCGATATACCATGTCGGGCCCCAGATCCGAGCCGCCGATGCCGATATTGACCACCGCGGTGATGCGCTCACCGGTCGCGCCACGCCAGGCGCCGGAACGCACCGAATCGGCGAATTCGCCCATCCGGCGCAGCACGTCGTGCACCTCGGCATCGGCGTCGGTGCCGTCGATACAGAGCTGATCACCGACCGGCAGGCGCAGGGCGATGTGCCCGACCGCGCGGTCCTCGGAGGTGTTGATGTGGGCGCCGGAGTACATCGCGTCACGGCGCTCCGGCACACCGGCGGTGCGCGCGAGATCGACAAGCAGATCCAGGGTTTCGCGGGTCACGCGATGCTTGCTGTAGTCGATGTGCAGGTCTGCCACCCGCAGGGTCAGTTCACGGCCGCGTGCCGGGTCGTCGGCGAACAACTTCCGTAGGTGCAGGGGTGCGACACTGCGGTGATTGTCCGACAGTGCCTGCCAGGCCGCCGACGCGGTGATGTCGCTGCTCACGACAGCCGACATTACAGCGTTCGATTACTACCGGCCGGTCGGATCGATGCCATCGCCACGCCGCGCGGCCTACGCTGACGACATGGTGTCCGAACGGAATGTACTCGAATTCGTACCGAAGGGTTTGTGGATCGGCTCCGGGCCGGTCGAGGCGACGGGCGGTGCCACCTTCGCGGTGCGCAATCCGGCCGACGACTCGGTGCTCGCGCAGGTCGCCGATGCCACCCCGGCCGACGCGATGCGCGCCCTCGACGCGGCCGTCGCGGCGGGCGAGGCGTGGGCGGCGACCCCGTCTCGTGAGCGGGGCGAGATCCTGCGCGCTGTATTCGAGCAGCTGACCGCGCGGGCCGAGGAGTTCGCGTTGCTCATGACGCTCGAGATGGGCAAGGCCCTGACCGAGAGCCGCAACGAGGTCCGCTACGGCGCCGAGTTCTTCCGCTGGTTCAGCGAGGAGGCGGTGCGGGTGCACGGTCGCTACCTGCACGCGCCCTCGGGCACCGGCCGGATCATGGTGGCAAAGCAACCGGTCGGTCCGTGTCTGGCGATCACGCCGTGGAACTTCCCGCTCGCCATGGGTACCCGCAAGATCGGGCCCGCCCTCGCGGCAGGCTGCACGATGATCGTGAAGCCCGCCTCGGCGACCCCGCTGACCATGCTGGCGCTGGCCAAGCTGTGCAGCGAGGCCGGTCTGCCCGACGGGGTGCTGTCGGTGGTCACGACGTCGCATTCCGGTGCCGTCACCGGCCCGCTGATCGACGATCCGCGGCTGCGCAAGCTCACCTTCACCGGCTCCACCGAGGTCGGTAAGAAGCTCGTCGGTGCCGCGGCGAACCGCCTGCTGCGCACCTCCATGGAACTCGGCGGCAACGCGCCGTTCGTTGTGTTCGACGACGCCGATATCGACAGCGCGGTCGCCGGTGCGATGCAGGCGAAACTGCGCAACGGCGGCGAGGCGTGCACGGCGGCCAACCGCTTCCACGTCCAGCGCGGTGTGGTCGCCGAGTTCACCGAGAAGCTGGT
Organism: Nocardia sp. NPDC060259; assembly: GCF_042728775.1. Taxonomy (NCBI): domain Bacteria; kingdom Bacillati; phylum Actinomycetota; class Actinomycetes; order Mycobacteriales; family Nocardiaceae; genus Nocardia; species Nocardia sp. NPDC060259. The sequence goes on along the minus strand of NZ_JBHXAY010000074.1, from coordinate 7,478 downwards.
CGCCGCGATGACCGACACGGTGGTGATGGGACCGGGCACCGATCCGGCCAGCACCCTCGGCCCGCTGGTGAGCGAGGACCAGCGCGAGATCGTCAGTGAGCTGGTCGACGATGCGGTCTCGAAGGGCGCGCGGCTGCTGCTCGGCGGCAAGGCGCCCGGCGGGCCGGGGTGGTTCTACCCGGCCACCGTCCTCGGTGATGTCCCGCCGACGGCCCGCATCCTGCGCGAGGAGGTCTTCGGTCCGGTCGCCCCGATTGTCGCGTTCGACACCGAGGACGAGGGCATCGCCGCCGCCAACGACACCGAATACGGACTGGTCAGCTACGTCTACACGCGCGATCTCGACCGGGCGCTGCGCGTGTCCGAGACGCTGGAGTCGGGCATGGTCGGCGTCAACCGCGGCGTCATCTCCGACCCGGCGGCCCCGTTCGGCGGCGTCAAGGAATCGGGCTTCGGGCGCGAGGGCGGCACCGAGGGCATCGAGGAATACCTGAACACCAAGTACATCGCCCTGACCTGAGACACGAAACCGCCCCGGGGATGGTGTTGCACCCGGGGCGGCTTTGTGGAAGCGGCGAACTGGTTGCGCGCCGCGTGGTTCAAGGGTGGCCTAGCGCCCGAGGCGACCTCGGCCGAGGCGGAGCAAAAGCATAGCGAGGGTGTGACCCTCCTGGCCGAGTTCACTGAATCGCTCGAGCACCTTCATCTCGCGGCTGTGGACCAGGCGCGGACCGCCGGAGGCCATCCGGGTACGGCCGATGATCCGGGAGATCTCGCTCCGGCGTTTGATCGCGGCGAGGATCGTGGCGTCGAGCTGGTCGATCTCGAGACGGAGCTTCTCGATTTCCGCCTCGGATTGCGGCAGAGCCGAATCGGACCCAGTGGTCGTAGCAGGGGTGCTCATCATTCATCTCCTCGTGTCAGAACTGGGATCGGTTGGGCCCGACGGCCTGTTACCCGATCTGTTCCTTCACCCTGAAACTTTCCCGATGGGCGGTACGAAATCCCCCCGGGAGGCGCAAAGAGCAGCGCTCACCGTCACGTTATCGGATCGAGTGCCGATCCGGGCATGCGGACAAGCACTGACCATGAGCCCAGTGTGCCACGGGCCCCTAGCTATGCAAAACAGTTGTGTTTGTGAATCACCTGTGAAGCCGGCAGTTCGCCGCCTGTCGGTGGCCGCCGGTAGCGTGGACAGACGATGGATATCACGGTCGCTCCCCACGCCTCAGCCGCCGATCCCAGCGAACCAGCTTCCGCCCCGGCGGAGCTATCGCGCCGGGACGGTGGTGGCTCCGGCGCGTCCGGCGGCGGGCTGGCCGAAGCGGCGGCCCGGCACAGCGCCGAGCAGGAGCAGCGCCGCAAGGAGCGCGAGCACAAGCGTGCCGAGGAGACCGAGCGCCTGCTCGACGGACTCAATCCGCAGCAGCGCGCGGCCGTCGTGCACGCGGGGTCACCGCTGCTGATCGTCGCGGGTGCCGGCTCGGGCAAGACGGCGGTGCTCACCCGCCGCATCGCCTATCTGCTCGCCGCGCGTGGCGTGCACACCGGGCAGATCCTGGCCATCACCTTCACCAACAAGGCCGCCGCCGAGATGCGCGAGCGGGTGGCCGGGCTGGTCGGCCCGCGGGCGGCCAGCATGTGGGTCTCGACGTTCCATTCCAGCTGTGTGCGCATCCTGCGGATGCAGGCCGCGCTGCTGCCCGGCCTGAACTCCAATTTCTCCATCTACGACGCCGACGATTCGCGCCGCCTGCTCACGATGATCAGCCGCGACTTCGACATCGATACCAAAAAGTATTCGGCGCGTTTGCTGTCGACCGCTATTTCCAATCTGAAGAACGAACTGATCGGGCCAGAGCAGGCCGCCGCCGACGCCGAGGCCGACGAGACCGAACTGCCCGCGCTGGTCGCCCGGGTCTACGCCGAGTACCAGAAGCGGCTGCGGGCGGCCAATGCCATGGACTTCGACGACCTGATCGGCGAGACGGTCGCGCTGCTGCAGAACCATCCGCAGGTGGCCGAGTACTACCGGCGCCGGTTCCGGCACGTGCTCGTCGACGAGTACCAGGACACCAACCACGCCCAGTACGTGTTGGTGCGTGAACTCGTCGGCCACCACAGCGCCGAAGCGGGCGAGGAAGTCGGCGTCGAGCCGAGCGAACTGTGCGTGGTCGGCGACGCCGACCAGTCGATCTACGCGTTCCGTGGCGCGACGATCCGCAATATCGAGGAATTCGAACGCGACTTCCCCGACGCGGAAACGATTCTGCTGGAACAGAACTACCGGTCCACCCAGCACATTCTCTCCGCCGCCAACGCGGTGATCTCACGCAACGAGGGCAGGCGCGAGAAGAAGCTGTGGACCGATTCCGGCGAGGGTGAATTGATCACCGGTTACGTCGCCGACAACGAGCACGACGAGGCCGCCTTCGTCGCCAAGGAGATCGACAAACTGGTCGACGCGGGCGATGCCAACTACGGCGATGTCGCGGTGTTCTATCGCACCAACAACAATTCGCGTGCGCTGGAAGAGATTTTCATCCGGATGGGTCTGCCGTACAAGGTGGTCGGCGGCGTCCGCTTCTATGAGCGCAAAGAAGTCCGCGATGTGGTGGCCTATCTGCGGGTGCTGGAGAATCCCGACGACGCGGTGAGCCTGCGACGCATTCTCAACACCCCGCGCCGAGGTATCGGTGATCGCGCCGAGGCCTGTGTCGCGGTGCACGCCGAACAGCGCGATATCGGTTTCGCCGCCGCGCTGCGCGATGCCGCCGACGGCAAGGTCGCGCTGCTGAACACCAGGGCGCAGCGGGCCATCGCCGGTTTCCTCGATCTGCTCGACGAGATCCGCGCGGCGGGTAAGCGTGCCGACAGCGAGTATCCCGATGTCGGCAATGTCGTCGACGCGGTGCTCGACCGCACCGGGTACCGGGGCGAGCTGGAAGCCTCCGACGATCCGCAGGACGGCGCCCGGCTGGACAACCTCAACGAGCTGGTCAGCGTGGCACGCGAATTCAGCTCCGAGGCGTTCAACAACGCCGAGGCCGCGCGCGAGGAAGGGCTGCTGCCGGAGGCGGGCGACGGTGAACCCGAACCCGGTTCGCTGGCCGCGTTCCTCGAGCGGGTGTCGCTGGTCGCCGACACCGACCAGATCCCGGACGAGGGGTCGGGCGTTGTCACCATGATGACGCTGCACACCGCGAAGGGCCTGGAGTTCCCGGTGGTCTTCGTGACCGGCTGGGAAGACGGGCAGTTCCCGCACATGCGCGCGCTGGGCGATCCGACCGAGCTGGCCGAGGAGCGCAGGCTCGCCTACGTCGGTATCACCCGCGCGCGGCAACGGCTCTACCTCTCGCGGGCCGTGGTGCGGTCGGGCTGGGGTCAGCCGGTGTCGAACCCGGAGTCACGCTTCCTGCAGGAGATTCCGCAGCATCTGCTGGATTGGCGTCGGCTGGAGCCGGTGGTGTCGCCGGTGCAGCGCGGGCGCAGGCGTGAGGACAGCGGGTTCGATCGTGACTGGACCCGGGGCGACGGCTGGGATCAGCGTCCCGGCGTGCGCGGCGGGACCGGGCAGCGCAGGCCCGCGCCGGGTGGCGCGGTCAAGCGGAACAACACCGATCTGGTTCTCGCCGTGGGCGATCGGGTCAGCGACGACAAGTACGGCCTCGGCCGGGTCGTGGCCGCCGACGGTGTCGGCCCACTGGCGACCGTCACCATCGACTTCGGCACCGCAGGCAAGATCCGGCTGATTCCCCAGTTCAGCCGGACCATTGTGAAGCTCTAGTGCGGCAATAGGTCGTTCAAGGCTTCGTCCAGCGTGGGGTAGCGGAAGGTGAAGCCTGCCTTGTGCAGGACCTCGGAGGTGGCATGGCGGCCGGTGAGGCCGAGGGCGGGGTCGGTGCGGAGGGCGACCGCGCCGACCTTCAGCATTGCCGTGGGGGTCGGGGGTGATGGTGGGCGGTGCAGGATGCGGCGCAGGGTGGCCATGAGTTCGGTGTTGCGGACCGGGAATTCGGTGGCGGCGACGAGGATGCCGTCGGGCAGAGTGAGGTCCGGGTCGAGGCCGAGGGTGGCGCGGACGATGGACAGCCAGTCCTCGATGTGGATCCAGCTGAACCACTGGTCGCCGGGGCCGACGCGGCCGCCGAGGCCGGCCTTGGTGAGTTGGGCGAGGCGTTTGAGCGCGGGGGCGTCGGGGTCGAGGACGATGGAGGTGCGCAGGATCGTCCAGTGGTCGGCGCGGGCAGGGTCGAAGGCTTCTTCCCATGGCTGGGCGACGCCGGTCATCTGGGGGAGGCCGACGGGCAGGGGAGTTGTTTCGGTGCAGCGGGTTTCGCCCGCGTCCGACCAGATCGCGGTGGTGCTGGCCTGCACCCAGTAGTCGACGGGGGTATCGCGCAGCCCGGCGGCGGCGACGAGGGCGCTGGTGGAATCGACTCGGCTGCTGCGCAGTTCGGCGATATTGCGCTCGGTGGGCCTGCAGTCGACCAGCTTTCCGGCCAGATTGATCACCGCGAGCTTGCCGGGTTCACGCAGTTCGGCGGCCCAGGCGCCGACCGAGCGGCCGTCCCATTCGGTCTGCCGGAACGGCAGTGCGGGATTGCGACGGCGGGTGAGCAGGGTGACACGCTGTCCCCGGCAGGTCAGGTCGGCGGCGATCTGGGTGCCCAGCGCGCCGGTGCCGCCGGCGATGACCACGGTGAGCGCGTCCTCGGCGGGAACGAGCCCAGCCAGTCGAGCCAGCCGCGAGAAGTTCACGCGCGCATCGGTTTCGATGAAGGGGCGAACGACCGCGCGAGCCGCCGCGGCGGACGGTCCGGTGAACCGCAGTTCCTGGCTGATCTCGGTGCCGCCGTCCCGCGGCGTCAGCCGCCAGGTGAGGTGCATGGTCCCTGCAGGTTCGGGCTGCTCGATGCTCAGCTCCCGGTTCGGCACCACCGCGGTGACGGTGAACGGCTCGCCGAATCGCCCATGGATCCGCGCCGCGAACTTCCCACTGGGCAGATAGTCACCCGTGGCCCCGACGGCAACCGGCCCGTGCATCCGCACCGACCGCACCCCCGGATTCCACTCCGGCCACTGCTCCAGATCCCCCAGCACGCTCCACACCAATTCCGGTGCCAACGCAAGGAACTGTGTGTACTTCGTCGTACCACCCATACCGAAACGCTAGCCCGCCACCGACCACACCGAAACGTGCTACTCCTCACGCACCGACTGACATACGCGAGAACATGGGTAACTCACCGACAACAGCAAACCCACGCATCTCCAACCCGCCAGCCGCCAACGCAGCCCAACCAGCACCTAAGTCTGGCCAAAATACGCGGGGAGGCGGGGGAGCCTAATCGCGTTGGTAGCCCAAGCTGATGCCGCGAGTCGCGAGCCACGGGATCGGGTCGATCTTGTCGGTGCCGTTGAGCCATACCTCGAAGTGGCAGTGCGGACCAGTCGAGAACCCGCGGTTGCCCATGGTGGCGATCTGATCGCCCGCCATGACCCGCTCGCCCTGCGAGACGGTCGCGGTATCGATGTGGCCGTAGATGGTGACCGTGCCGTCGTCGTGCAGGACACGCACCCACATGCCGAAGCCCGATGCCGGGCCCGCCTCGATGACGGTGCCGTCGGCGACCGAGTAGATCGGGGTGCCGATCGGGCCCGCGACGTCGATGCCGAGGTGCTGCACACCCCAGCGGGCGCCGAAACCTGAGGTGTAGTTGCCGGAGGTGAACTTGGCGAACAGCGGTCGCAGCTTGGCGGATTCCTGCGCGGCCAGGTCTTCGGCGAACTTCTGGCCCTTGGCCAGGATGTCGTCGAAATGGCTCCTGTCGGCGACGGTGCTGGCGTCGAGCACCTGCGGTGCGGCGCCGGTGCCCTCGTCGGCGAGGTCGGCCGTGCTCATCGACTGGGCGGCGATCTCGTGGATCTGGCCCGCTGCCTCGTAATCCACGCCGTGGGCGGGCTGACCGGGGTCGGCCATCGCGGCCTGACCCGCGGCGACGACCGCGCCGGCGGCTACGGCGATGACCGCGGCGCGGCCCTTCAGCGCGGCGGGCGGTGCCGGCACGCGGTGCGCGCCACCACGGCGCTCGACGCGACGCGGTTCGGGCTCGGCGTGCGTTTCCTCGGTGGGGGTGGGCTCCCAGGTGTTGTCGTAGGCGCCGGTGTCATAGGACTCGTCGGCGGTCCATTCGTCCTCGGCCGGCGTCCACGCGGAATTGCCGGACCAGCTGTCCTGGTCGTGCCAGGCGTCCTGCTGCGGCCACGCGGTCTCCGGCTGCGCGGCGGGGGCGCGGCGGGCCTGCGGGTGCGAGGTGTATTCGTCGGCATACCGGTAACGGTGGCCGGAGTTGGTGCGATCTTCGACTGTGAAGGTGGAGCGGTGGTTCATCGGCCGTGCCGAATCGCCGACGGCTGTTCCAAGCGAGTGCTGACGTGCCTCAAGCTTGTCGTCCTCCTCAGTCCTGACTTGCCAGTCGTGACCTGGTTGTCGTGACCTGGTTGTGACTTCGACCGCATTGACGGTAACGAAGCGATTGCAGAGTGGCAAGCGCTGCTTGAAAACCTACACGCCTGTGTGAGATTCGTCACCGTAACGCGATCGAATTTCTCACCGTTTTCGCGTCTCCCGGGTGAGGTACATCGACGACATAACGTAGTAGATCGTGGGGTGCCGCGGCTTTTGGTGTTCCGACCTGCCACGGTGTCGAAAAAGCCGAAAAACTACTCGCCAGTAGCCTTGGCCAGCGGTTTTTCCGACCTCCCGTAACACGTCGTGACCTGCGCCACTTAGGATGAATGTGGCCGATTGGCCCTCCATGTGACTGGTTAGAGTCCGACCCGACCCGCTACCGACGTCGGGCCGCCAACAAAGACGTTGTCATAGCAACGCAGACGAGACGGTGAGTACATGGATCTCTTCGAATATCAGGCGAAGGAGCTCTTCGTTAAGCACGGAGTGCCTTCGTCCGAGGGTCGTGTTTGCGACACGGCCGAAGAAGCTCGCGCGATTGCCGAGGAAATCGGCAAGCCGGTGATGGTCAAGGCGCAGGTCAAGGTGGGCGGCCGTGGTAAGGCGGGTGGCGTCAAGTACGCCGCCACCCCGGAGGACGCGTTCACGCACGCGCAGAACATTCTCGGCCTGGACATCAAGGGCCACATCGTCAAGAAGCTCCTTGTCGCCGAGGCCAAGGACATCGCGGAGGAGTACTACATCTCCTTCCTGCTCGACCGTTCGAACCGCACCTACCTGGCCATGTGTTCGGTCGAGGGTGGCATGGAGATCGAAGAGGTCGCGGAGAAGACCCCCGAGCGCCTGGCCAAGGTTCCCGTCGACGCCGTCAAGGGTGTCGACCTGGCCTTCGCCCGCTCGATCGCCGAGCAGGGCCACCTGCCCGCCGACGTGCTCGACGCCGCGGCCGTGACCATCCAGAAGCTGTGGGAGGTCTCCATCCGAAGGGTGGACCCAAGGGCGT
>NZ_JBHXAY010000073.1:0-35769 GCF_042728775.1 Nocardia sp. NPDC060259 | reverse complement strand
GCGTCAAACCAAACACACACGCGGCAGCGCCCCTTCTACACTCGGCGCGAAAACCAAGAAGCGGGGGACCGTCTCAGCCGGGACTTCAACGGTAGCAAGCCGCTACCCCCGCTGGTTCACCTCCGCGCAACCACAGCGTTTTCCACGGCGTGGCCGCCGAGCGTCAGTTGAACGAGTCGCCGCAGGCGCAGGAGCCGGTGGCGTTGGGGTTGTCGATCGTGAAGCCCTGCTTCTCGATGGTGTCGACGAAGTCGATCGAGGCGCCCTGGATGTAGGGGGCGCTCATGCGGTCGACGGCCAGCTTCACGCCGGAGAACTCGACGACGATGTCACCGTCGAGGACGCGGTCGTCGAAGAAGAGCTGGTAACGCAGACCGGCACAACCACCCGGCTGCACGGCGATACGCAGGGCCAGGTCGTCGCGACCTTCCTGGTCGAGCAGCGCCTTCGCCTTGGCGGCGGCAGCGTCGGTCAGCGTCGCACCGTGGGTCTCGGTGGCGGTCTCGTTCTGCACAGTCATGGACACTCCTAAGTCGGCCGGCCCGAGAAACGGACCTCAGGTGCACAGCGCACGACTGATTTCAACACCATCGCGGCGGCTGCTATTCCTATTTTGCCACCCCTGCCACGCAGCGTGGATTCGACCTGGGTGGTTCGCCCCACAGTACCCGCCGGACCGGGGTGACCGGGGTCTCACGCCACTGGCGATGAGACCGGGCGCACCACTGACCGGACCGCATTTCCCGATGCTCGGCACCATCGAATAGCCTGGTGAACGTGAAATTGTTCCGTCGCGACGAGTCCAGCACCATCGACGAGTCCGTCGACCCCTCGGTGCAGGACGTCGAACAGACCGCTCCCGTACCCGCCTCCACCACGCCGGGCAAGGGTCGCCCGACCCCGAAAAGGCGTGAGGCCGAAGGCAAACGGCGCGGCCCGGTCGCGCCCGCCCCGATGACCGCCAAGGAAGCCCGCGCCCGCCGCAAGGCAGCCAAGGGCACCAAGGAAGACCGCAAGGCCGCGGCGGCCGACCGCCGCGCCGCCGTGCAGGATCGCCGCGCCAGGATGCTGGCGGGCGAGGACAAGTACCTGCTGCCGCGCGATCAGGGCCCGGTCCGCGCCTACGTGCGCGATCTGGTCGACGCGCGCCGCAACCTGGTCGGCCTGTTCATGCCGATGGCGCTGGTGCTGATCATGTCGATGTTCGTCGCGCCGGGTCTGCAGACCATCGTCACCCTCGCGATGCTGGTCATGATGGTGTTCATGATCATCGAGGGCTTCGTGCTCGGCAAGATCGTGAACAACCGGGTGATCGAGCGGTTCCCCGACACCACCGACACCGGCTTCAAGCTGGGCTGGTACGCGTTCGTGCGCGCCTCGCAGATCCGCAAGATGCGCGCGCCCAAGCCGCGGGTCGGCCCCGGCGACGCCGTCTGAGTTCTCCCTGTCGCGAATGCCGTTCCACCTCCTCGGGTGGGGCGGCATTCGTGCTGTCAGTGGTGGCCGGGCCGGATGTAGTTCGCATAGCCGGCGATGGCGGACAGTTCGGCGTCGATCCGCTGGGCGTCCCGGTCGACGACCTCGGTCGATCCGGCGGTACCGCGGCCGATGAGGACGGCGAGTCCGATGATGGCGGCGAGGACGATCAAGAAAGTAACCATGGCAGAAATTTTGCGCTCGTTGCTTTTCGGCCGAAAGTGGCTGTTCTGTCATTGTGCGTAAAGATTCAGCCAGATAGCATGGGGTGATGCTGTCGAAGGTTGCCGTCGTCCTCAACGACAAACTCGCCATGTTCGAATTCGGCGTCGTCTGTGAGGTTTTCGGGCTCGACCGCACCGCCGACGGCCTGCCCGGCTTCGACTTCCGGGTCTGCGGCGCCACCCCCGGCAAGCCGCTGCGCTCCACCACCCCCGGCGTCTCGGTGACCCCCGAGTACGGCCTCGACGAGCTCGTGCACGCCGATCTCGTCGCCATTCCCGCCTTCCCGTTCACCCTCGGCCAGGGCTACGACGAGCGGGTCGTCGAGGCTGTCCGGGCGGCATCGGACGCGGGCGCGATCGTCCTGACCGTGTGCTCGGGCGCCTTCCTGGCCGGGGAGGCCGGGCTGCTGGACGGCCGCAAGTGCACGACCCACTGGCGCTACGTCGACCTCCTCGCCGCCCAGTTCCCCGCCGCCACCGTCGACCCGGATGTCCTGTTCGTCGACGAGGGCAACCTGATCACCAGCGCGGGCACCGCGGCGGGCATCGACGCCTGCCTGCACCTGGTCCGTCGCGAGATCGGCACCGCGGCGGCCAACGGCATCGCCCGCCGCATGGTCGTGCCGCCGCAGCGCGACGGCGGTCAGCGCCAGTTCATCGAGCAGCCGGTGCCCGAATGCCGGTCCGAGGGCCTGTCGACCACGCTGACCTGGCTGACCGAGAATCTCGCCCACCCCCACACCGTCGACGAGCTGGCCGCCCGCTCGAGCATGTCCACCCGCACCTTCGCCCGCCGCTTCGCCGCCGAGACCGGCACCACCCCGGTCAAATGGCTCACCACCCAGCGCGTCCTGTTCGCCAAACACCTGCTCGAGGCCACCGACATGCCGCTCGAGCGCATCGCCGACCAGTCCGGCTTCGGCTCCGGCGCCCTGCTGCGCCACCATTTCCAGCGCCAGGTCGGCATCGCTCCCACCGAGTACCGCCGCCGCTTCGGCGCCCCTACCCCCGAGCCCGCAGCCGACGACCGTCCCGCGCGTTGAGCGACATCAGCACGATATTGACCGCGCCCGCGGTGAGTTCCAGCGCCTGCACGCCGTAGAAGGCCGCCCCGAACCGATCCGCGCCCGCCAGCACCGCCAGCGTGATCGCCGACGGGATCAGCACCAGCAGACCGTTGCCCGCAATGAACGGCATCCGGCGCTTCTTCGCGGCGATGATCGGATCGGTCGAGCCGCCCGCCAGCCGGAACCCGCCGGCCCCGGTCAAGGCCAGCGCGAGCACCAGCACCGGCAGCCCCCACGGAATCGCCAGTTTCACCGCGCGCACCGCGGCTTCGGACCCGAAGAGCTCGGTCAGCACGGTGGACGTCCAGAAGGTGAGGATCGTGAGCAGTCCGATCACACCGGCGACGGGATGGATTCGAGCGAGCACGGCTACCCCTCCAGGGTGACGATCGCGTGGCGGATCATGCGCAGGAACACCTCGCGGTCGGCGTCCGAGAACCTGGCGGTGGCAAGGGCATTCACCTCGCGTGCGGCCGCGGTGAGTTCCGGGCGCAAGCGCCGCGCCCGGTCGGTGAGGTGGATCAGGGCGCGCCTGCCGTCGGCGGGGTCGGCGGTGCGCACGATGAGGCCGTCGCGTTCCATCCGTTTGAGCGTGTGCGCCATGGTCGACTGGTCGATCCGGACCTTCGCGCACAACTGCTGCTGAGTGAGGCCCTCCTCCTCGTAGAGGGCGAGCAGTTGGGCGAACTGACCCGGCACCACGCCGTGCGGGGCGATCCGGTCGCGCAGGGCCTGTTCCATGAGGCGGGCGAGATGATTGACCACGTAGCCCAGTGATGCGCCGCGCTCCATCGGGCGCCTGCCGACCGGTTCCATTCCCACCTCCGTCATCGGGTTCGGCATCCAGAATACATGGCAAGCCATCTAAATTCTTTCCCGGTGCCGAATTGATTGGTGAACAGCACAGTTCTCCACCTGCCCGGTCTGTATCCCCTCAGCATCGCCTTGACTCGGCGGTGTGCCGCTGGCCAGGCTGGCTGGCGTGTCATATGCCGGGTGGGGAAGTCTTCGTAGGCTGATGAGAGCCGTCGTCACGGCGGCCGTGGTCGTGTCGTCGATCGGCGTGTCCGTGGCCGCTGCCGCGCCGGTATCCCGTGCTCCCGCAGGGGGTTTCGAGGAGCTGTTCGTTCCGTCGAGCATGGGCCCGATCAAGGTCCAGGTGCAGTGGGCGGCGCGTGGCGGCAGTTCGGCGCTGTACCTGCTCGACGGTCTGCGCGCGCCGGCGGACCACAGTCAGTGGACCACCGACACCGACGCGCTGCGCCAATTCGCCGGTGACAACGTGACTGTGGTGTTCCCGGTCGGCGGTCACTCCAGCTTCTACACCGATTGGTACCGCCCGAGCAGCACCAATCAGCAGGCCACGACCTACAAATGGGAAACCTTCCTCACCCGCGAACTGCCCGACTTCCTGGCCGGATACGGCGTCTCCCGCACGAACAACGCGATCGCCGGCGTCTCCATGGGCGGCAATGCCGCGCTGACCCTGGCCGCCCACCATCGCGACCAGTTCCGCTTCGCCGGATCGTTCTCCGGGTTCCTCAACCCGACCTATCCGATGTGGAACCAGGCCATGCGGGCCGCCATGCTCCACGAGGGCGGCTTCAATATCGACGACATGTGGGGCGCCGCCGGCGATCCCGCCTGGAGCCGCAACGACGCCACCGTCCAGGCCGACCGGCTGCGCGGCCTGCCCGTGTACGTCACCAGCGGAAACGGTGTCCCCGGGCCGCTCGATCTGCCGAGTGCGGTCGGCGACACGATCAACGCGGCCGGGATCGAAGCGTTCGCAGTGATCGCGGCGAGCATCTTCCGCGACCGGACCGCCGCCCTCGGCGTCCCCGCCCGGGTCGACTTCGGCAACGGCACCCACACCTGGCCGTACTGGCAGCAGTCCCTCGCCACCGCCCGTCCGATGATCCTCGACGCTCTGGGCGCGCACTGAGCGCATCGCCGCTGATTGCTACCGTGCTGGAATGCCTGTGAGTGTCACGCCGGTCCGCACCCTCGTCCTCGGCGGCGCCCGCTCCGGCAAGTCGGCCTTCGCCGAGAATCTGGTAGCCGACGCGCCCGCGGTTCGCTACCTGGCGACGGCGGTGCTCGACCCCGCCGACCATGATTTCGCCGACCGGATCGCGGGCCATCGCGAACGCCGCCCCGCGCACTGGTCGACCGTCGAGAACACCGAGCCCGCAACGGTTCTCGCCACCGAGGCGCCCGCGACCCTGCTCGACGACATCGGCACCTGGCTCACCGCCCGCCTCGACGCCCGCGCCGCCTGGGATGCCCCGCGCGGCACCGTCGCCCCCGATTGCGACGTGCTCGTCGCGGCCGTCGACGCCTACCGGCAGCGGCTGGTGATCGTCTCGCCCGAGGTCGGGATGGGTGTCATCCCGGCGACTCGCTCGGGCCGGTTGTTCCGCGACGAGATCGGCACGCTCAACCAGCGGCTCGCGCGGGTGTGCGACGAGGCGTTCCTCATTGTCGCCGGGCTGCCGGTCCGGCTGAAATGAGCCGGGTCGGTCGGCGCGACGCACCGTGATCCGGGCAAGATGAGCGTCGACACCAGGCACCACTGTCGAAAGGCTTCCCAGTGACTCATGGATTCGGACCTGTCGCGGCCCCGGACGCGCAGGTGCGCGCGGCGGCCGAGCAGCGCCAGACACAGCTCACGAAGCCGGCCGGATCGCTGGGACGACTCGAGACACTCGGCAACTGGATCGCGGCCTGCCAGGGCGTGTGCCCGCCCAAGCAGTTCGAGCGGGCCCGCGTGGTGGTGTTCGCCGGTGATCACGGGGTCGCCGAGCACGGTGTCTCGGCGTATCCGAGCGCGGTGACCGGGCAGATGGTGGCCAATTTCCTGGCGGGCGGCGCGGCGGTGAACGCGCTGGCCGCGGTCGCGGGCGCGACGGTCCGGGTCGCCGATATCGCCGTCGCGGGTGACACCGATTCTGCTGTCTCCCAGCACAAGGTGCGCCGGAGCAGCGGGTCCATCGACCGCGAGGACGCCCTCACCGACGACGAGGTCACCGCCGCGCTGGCCGCGGGCCGCGCCATCGCCGACGAGGAGATCGACGCCGGCGCCGACCTGCTCATCGCCGGGGACATGGGTATCGGCAACACCACCCCCGCCACCGTCCTGATCGCCACCCTCACCGGCACCGAGCCGGTCGCCGCCGTCGGCCGCGGCACCGGTGTCGACGACGCGGGCTGGATCCGCAAGGTCGCCGCCATCCGCGACGGCATGCGCCGCGCCCGTCCCGTCGCCAAAGATCCCGTCGACCTGCTGCGCGTCGCTGGCGGCGCCGACTTCGCCGCCATGGCCGGATTCCTGGCCCAGGCCGCGACCCGCCGGACCCCGGTCATCCTCGACGGTGTCGTCGTCACCGCCGCCGCGCTGGTCGCCGAGGACATCGCCGCGGGCGCGAAAGAATGGTGGCTGCCCGGCCACCGCTCCACCGAACCCGCCCACGACCTGGCCTTGCGGCACCTGCGCCTGGAACCGCTGGTCGACCTGGGCATGCGCCTCGGCGAAGGATCCGGCGCGCTCACCGCCCTGCCGATCCTGCGCGCCGCCGTCGCCACCCTCGCGGACATGTCGACCTTCGCCGACGCGGGCGTCAGCACGGCCGACCAGCCGGACACCGTCGACCTGGTCAAGTGACACCCGGACGGCCTCCGGCGGGCCTGACCTCGCGGACTCGGTGTGATCCCGCCGGTCGCACCGACGGCACCGACCGAGGAGTGCCGTCGTGAACAGCGTGCGACTGGCCGTTTCGTGGCTCACCGTTCTCCCGATCACCGGGCCCGCCACCGTCGATCGCCGCGCCGCGGGTCATGCCATCGCGCTCGCACCGCTGGTCGGCCTGCTGCTCGGCGGTCTCGCCGCGGCGGCGATGCGCCTGTCGGTCGCGGCCGGTCTCACCACCCTGCTGGCCGGGTTGCTCACCGTCGGGCTGCTGGCCCTGCTCACCCGCGGCATGCATCTGGACGGTCTCGCCGACACCGCCGACGGCCTCGGCAGCTACGGCCCGCCCGAGCGGGCCAGGCAGATCATGAAGTCCGGCGGAGCCGGTCCGTTCGGTGTCGCCGCGCTGATCTTCGCCATCGCGATCCAGGCTGTGGCCTTCGCCGCCCTCGCCGACGAGGGCCGCTGGCTCGCGATCGCGCTGGCCGTGACGCTCGGCCGGGTCGCCGTCGTCCTCGCCTGCCGCCGCGGCATCCAGGCGGCGCCGGACTCGGGTTTCGGCACGCTGGTGACGGGCACCCAGCCCCTCGCCCCGGTGCTGATCTGGTCGGCGCTGGCCACCGGCTGGTCGGTTTTCGCGGTCCCCGGCAACCTTTGGCTCGGCCCGCTCGTCACCGTCGCAGTTCTCGCCGTATCGGTGCTGATCACGCGGCACAGTGTCCGGCGATTCGGTGGATTGTCCGGTGACGTGCTCGGCGCTGCGGTCGAGATCACGGTTTCATTTGCGGCTGTTGGGTTCTCACTCGCGGGGTAAATCACGCCCGGCAATGTGAAACCTGCACTGTTCATAACTCCGGGGCGTCGCCGGTTGTGTGGTCCCACAGACCGTCCGCTCATCGGTACTCGGGTGCTCCCCCAGCACACCGGTGGCAATACAGTGATGACATGTCTTCCGAACGCCTCTACTTCCGCCAGCTGCTGTCCGGCCGGGATTACGCCGTCGGCGATCCGATCGCCACGCAGATGCGTAATTTCGCGTATCTGATCGGCGATCGGGAGACCGGCGAGACCGTCGTGGTCGACCCCGCGTACAAGGCATCGGACCTGGTCGACGTCGCGACCGCCGACGGAATGACCGTCACCGGCGTCCTCGCCACCCACCACCACCCCGACCACGTCGGCGGCACCATGCTCGGTTTCACCCTCGGTGGCGTGCGCGAGCTGCTGGAGAAGACCAGCGTCGCGGTGCACGTGAACAAGCAGGAACTGGACTGGGTCGCCCAGACCACCGGGATCGCGCCGAGCGAGCTGACCGGCCACGACAACGGCGACAAGGTCAAGGTCGGCGCGCTGGAGATCGAACTCCTGCACACCCCCGGCCACACGCCGGGCAGCCAGTGCTTCCTGTTCGACGGCCGCCTCATCTCCGGCGACACCCTGTTCGTCGACGGCTGTGGCCGCACCGATTTCCCCGGCGGCGACTCCGACGAGATGTTCCGCAGCCTGCGTCATCTGGCCGCACTCGACGGCAACCCGGTCGTCTACCCCGGCCACTGGTACTCCGAGGAGCCCAGCGCCGAACTGTCCTCGATCCGCGACAACAACTACGTGCTGCGGCCGCAAACCTTGCAGCAGTGGCAGGCCTTGATGCCGGGCTGACAGACGAAAGGAGCGGGCCCCGTTCGGGACCCGCTCCTTCTCGAATGCCGTGCCTACACCGTGCGCATCCAGCCGTGGGAGTCGGCGAAGGTGCCGCGCTGGATGCCGGTCAGCGTGTCGCGCAGCGCCATCGTCACGGCGCCGGGCTCGCCGCCGCCGATGCTGAATTCGCCCTCGGCCGATTTCACCCAGCCGACCGGCGTGATGACCGCGGCGGTTCCGCACGCGAAAACCTCGCTGATCTCACCGGATTCGGCGCCCTTGCGCCATTCCTCGACCGAGACCTTGCGCTCCTCGACCGGGTAGCCGGAATCGGCGGCCAGGGTGAGCAGCGAGTCGCGGGTGATGCCCGGCAGCAGCGAACCGGACAGTTCCGGGGTCACCAGCCGGGCCTCGGAGCCGGTGCCGAACACGAAGAACAGGTTGTTCGTGCCCATCTCCTCGACGTAGCTGCGCTCGCAGGCGTCCAGCCAGACGACCTGGTCACAGCCCTTCTCGGTGGCCTGGGCCTGCGCAAGCAGCGAGGCGGCGTAGTTGCCCGCCACCTTCGCCTCACCGGTGCCGCCGGGCGCGGCCCGCACGTACTCGGTCGACAGCCACACCCGCACCGGCTTCACACCACGCGGGAAGTACGCGCCGGCGGGCGAGCCCAGCAGCAGGTACTTGTAGGCCGAAGCGGGCTTCACGCCCAGGCCCGCCTCGGTGGAGAACATGAACGGCCGCAGGTACAGCGACTCCTCGCCACCGGCGGCGGGCACCCAGTCGGCGTCGACCTCGAGCAGCTGACGCACGGATTCGACGAAGAGCTCCTCGGGCAGTTCGGCCATCGCCATCCTGGCCGCCGAACGGCGGAAACGCGCGGCATTGGCGTCGATCCGGAAGGTGGCGATGCTGCCGTCGGGCTGACGGTAGGCCTTGAGCCCTTCGAAGATCGCCTGACCGTAGTGGAACACCATCGTCGCCGGGTCCATCGACAGCGGGCCGTACGGCTCGACCCGCGCGTTGCCCCACTCACCGTCGGCGTAGTCGATCGACACCATGTGGTCGGTGAAGAACCGCCCGAAACCGGGGGCCGCCAGTACCTCTTCCCGCTGCTGCGCCGAACGGGGCGCGGGATGCGGAATACGAGAGAACTGTGCAGCGACTGTCATGATGCGATCCTATCCATTGCGCGGAATTACTTCGTTTTGGTGTCGACGAACGGCGGCTTGACCACCTCGCAACGCAGCCTGCGCCCGCGCACGTCGACCTCCACCTCGTCGCCGGGCTCCAGCTTCGCCGCGGTGTCGAGCAGGGCCAGCGCGATGCCGACCTTCAGCGACGGCGAGAACGTGCCCGAGGTGGTCTCCCCGACCGGTTCGCCGTCGCGCAGCACGGTCTGGCCTTGCCGCAGCACGCCGCGATCGAGCGCCTTCAGGCCCATCAGCGTGCGCCGGGGACCGTCGGCCTTCTCCTGCTCGAGCGCCGCCTTGCCCCAGAACTCCGGCTTCTTCCAGCCGACCGCCCAGCCGGTGCGCGCCTGGTTCGGGGTGATGTCGAGCGAGAGCTCGTGGCCGTGCAGCGGGTAGCCCATCTCGGTGCGCAGCGTGTCACGCGCGCCGAGCCCGGCGGGCTGCCCACCGGCCGCCCGCACCTGCTCGGTGAGCGCGCGGAACACCGCTTCCGCGTCGTTCCAGCGCGGCAGCAGCTCGTAGCCGTGCTCGCCGGTGTAACCGGTCCGGCACACCCGCACCGGGCGCCCGTCCCACTCGGCGTCGGCGTAGGCCATGTACTCCATGTCGGTCGGCAGGCCGAGCGCGGCCAGCACCTCGCTCGACTTGGGGCCCTGCACCGCGAATACCGCGTACTCACGGTGCTCGTCGGTCACCGTGATCCCGGCAGGCGCCACCTTCCGCAGCTCGGCAACCACGGCCGCGGTGTTCGCGGCGTTCGGCACGAGGAACACCTCGTCCTCGCCGACGTAGTAGGCGATCAGGTCGTCGATCACGCCGCCGTCGGCCGCGCAGCACAGCGTGTACTGGGCCTTGCCCGGCCGGATCCTGGCCAGATCGTTGGTCAGCGCCGAGTTCACGAACGCCGCCGCGCCGGGGCCCGCGACGGTCGCCTTGCCCAGGTGACTCACATCGAACAGGCCGACCGTGGTGCGCACGGCGGTGTGCTCGCCGACGGTCCCGCCGTACTGCACCGGCATCTCCCACCCGCCGAACGGAGCGAAGGTGGCTCCGAGCTCGACGTGAACAGCGTGGATGGGGCCCTCGAGCAGCGCGTTGTCGGTCATGGGCCCGAGCTTATCGGTCGATCCCCGCGCCGCGCGAACCTCCCGATTCGCCGGGTAGCCCCAGGAATCGGGGGCACCGTGACGGGTTCCGCCGACCGGTCGCCGGTGCGAGGATCTGCGGTCATGAACCTACGTACGGTCGGCGCGGGTGCGCTGCTTGTCTCCGCGACCCTGCTCCTGGCGAGTCCGGTCGCCCATGCCGACACCGGCAGTCTCGACTTCCTCGGCCCGTCCGGCTCGGGCGGCGGGATCAACCTCGGCTGCCTGCTGCAATCGCTGTCCGGCGAATCGCCAACGGCGGATTGCGATCCGCCGACGATCCCGGCGCCCTGATCCGATTCCGGACGCGATGATCGGGCCCGCTTGACCGAAAGCCGATGATCGGCAACGGCTGTAAGGTCGTGACCGTGAGTGAGTTGTACGGCCGCAGGTTCCGCAGGGTCGCCCGCATGGACGTCGTCACGAGCCGGGCCGTGTCCCGGATTCCGGAGACGGCGGCCGATCGCGGCATGCTGCGGCTGACCAGGTCGGCCAACACCGGCGGCCTGTGGCTGGCGACGGCGGCGGTGCTGGCGGTGAAGCCGGGCCCGCCGCGACGCGCCGCCTTGCGCGGGGCGATCGCTCTGGCCGGGTCGAGTTTCCTGGTGAATCTCGTGCTCAAGTCGCTGATCCCGCGCCGCCGTCCACCGGCCGAGCTCATGCCGCACAGCCGACGGCTGGTCGACCCGCCGTTCTCGTCGTCGTTCCCGTCGGGCCACAGCGCCAACGCGGCGGCCTTCGCCACCGCCGTCGCGCTGGAGAGCCCGCGCACTGCGCTTGCCGTCGCCCCGGTGGCCGCCGCCGTCGCCTACTCGCGCGTCCACACCGGCGCGCACTGGCCGTCCGACGTCCTGGTCGGCGCCGCCGTCGGCACCGGCGTCGCACTGGCCACCCGCCGCTGGTGGCCGATCCGCGAATCCGACGAGGCCGAGGCGCACGTGGTGCGCGACGCCCCCGCGCTGGTCGACGGCAAAGGCCTACTGCTGCTGATCAATCCGCGTTCCGGGGACTCCGCCTACGACCCCACCCCCGACATCGCCGAGGCATTGCCCGCGGCGACCCTGCTGCACACCCAGCCCGATCGCGACGCCGCCGAGCTGTTGCAGGAGGCGCTCGACCCGTCGATCGTCGCGGTCGGCGCGGCGGGCGGTGACGGCACCATCGCCGCGGCCGCCGCCGTGGCGCTGCGCAACGACCTGCCGCTGGTCGTGGTCCCGGCGGGCACCCTCAACCACTTCGCCCGCGATCTCGGCGTCTACGACCTGCGCGAGGTCGCCGACGCGACCGGCGCGGGCGAGGCCGTCGAAGTCGACATCGCCGCAGTGGAATTCGAGACCCCCGACGGTCCGCGCACCCACTATCTGATCAACACCGCCAGCATCGGCGCCTACCCCGATCTGGTCCGCCTGCGCGAGAAATGGGAGGACCGCTGGGGCAAGTGGCCCGCGTTCGCGGCCGCGCTGATCGTCACGCTGCATCGCGCCGAACCGATCCGGATCCTGCTCGACGACCGCTGGCACGATCTGTGGTTCCTGTTCGTCGGCAACGGCCCGTACCACCCGCACGGCGCCGTTCCCGCGTTCCGCTCCCGGCTCGACGAGGGTCTGCTCGACGTGCGCTGGTTGCGCGCCGATGTGCGGTTCTCCCGCACCCGCGCCGTCATCGCGCTGATGCTGGCCGCGATCGGGCACAGCCGGGTCTACGGCGAACGCCAGATGCACGAGTTGCCGGTCGCCGTGCACACGCCCGTCGCGGTGGCCGCGGACGGTGAAGTGGTCGGCACCGCACGCGATCTGCGCTTCACCGTCGCCGGCAAGGTCGCGGTCTACCGTCGCGACGAGGACAACCCGCGCTGGGAGAACCGCGCCCGCCCGCACCACCGCCGTCCCCTGGCCTGGCTCATGGACCGTCGTCGCTGAATCCTCACGAACCCGTCTCACCTCGATCACCATCGGCCACAACGGCCTTGCGCGGCCTGCGCCGGTGGACATGATGGAGGCATGAGCTCGCCGGACGGCGCACGTCCGATCACCGCAACCGAAGCCGATCGCCGCTGGGACCCGTGGACACCCAGCGTGGTCGCCGCCCGCCTGAGTGCCTGCACCGCGCCGTGGGCGGTAGCGGGCGGCTGGGCCATCGATCTGTTCGCCGGAGGCATCTCCCGCGCCCACGCCGACATCGAAATCACCGTTCCCCGAACAGATTTCCCCGAGATCGCGGCCGCGTTCCCGGAATACGAATGGGACATCGTCGGCGACGGTCACCTCTGGCCCTACGCCGACGCCGCCGACCGCACCGACCTGCATCAGGCCTGGCTGCGCGACCCGTTCACCGGCGCGTTCCACCTCGACGTCTTCCGCGAACCGCACCGCGGCGACACCTGGATCTGCCGGCGCGATCCGACGATCACCCTCCCCTACGCCGAGCTGATCCTCACCACCACCTCCGGCATCCCGTATGTGATCCCGGAGGTGGTCCTGCTGTTCAAGGCAAAGGCCAACCGCGCCAAGGACGATGCCGATTTCCGGCGGGTCCTGCCGCTGCTGTCCGAGGACCGGCGCGCCCGGCTGTCGTCCTGGCTGGCGCGGGTCCATCCCGATCACCCGTGGCTGAGCAGGACCGCGGCCTGACCGAACCGTCTCAGCCGGGCAGTCGGCACCATCCCTGCCGATAGTCCGCCCAATCCTGAGGCCTGGCAGCAAAATCCACGTACAGCGCCACCCCGAAGTTCTCGCGGTCTACATCGGCTCGCGTGAGCCCGAGCCGAATCCCGCGTACCGCAGCGGCCACTGTCTCTGCCGCACCGTGATGCCCCGGATCGTCGGCCCAGAACGCGGGCGCCCCCATCAGCAGATCCACCTCGTGCGGGGTCACCTCCGCTGCCAGTTCGGTCTGCTGCGCCACGTACCCGCTGTAGAGCGCTTCGGTCGGCATCGCGGTGTCGTAGGACATCACCGCCACCTGGTCGACCCGGCGCGCGACGTCGGCGAAATAGGCTTGACTCCACCACTTCCCGTGATCGGCGACCGCCAGCCCCACCGAGTGCAGTCCCGGCAGCGGATCGATGACCGGCGCCGATACCGACAGTGGCACACGCGCAGCCGAAGTCACCGCCTTGGTCGCGTCGAGCAACGCGAGGAATCCCGGCGATCCCGACCGCACCGGCTCCAGGTCGTAGTGCACCCCGTCGAATCCGTAGGCGAGCACCCGCCGCGCCGAGGCCACCACCCGCTCGCGCGACTGCGCCGATTCCACATCCAGGCCGTCGAATTCGGGCTGCACGACATCGCCGAGCCACGATTGCACCCGGATGCCAGGCAGCTTGGCGTGCACCGCGTCGACGAACCATTGCGCTCGCGGCGCCAGATCGTCGCGCAGACTCCCGTCGTGCTCGAGCGGACCGGTGTGCACGTACAGATCACGAATTCCGGTGCCCGCCAGCATGATCGCCAACTGGTCGACATCGGCGTCACTCTTGCGCCCGTCCACCCACGCGTGCCCGAGCCAGAACGCGTCCTCGCCCCTGGTCCGCGCCTGGTCGGACTGCTCACCGATGTTCTGGGCCAGCAGGTACGTCACCGCGCCGGCGACCGGCGACAACACCACCACAAGCAGCACGAGCGCGACCACCGCGCCGCGCACCCACCACGACCACCCTCGCCACTTCCCCCGCATCAGACCTCCCCGACGTTCGAGACTCCGAGATTACCCGCAGGTACCGATCGGCAGATTTCCGGCAAACCGCCCACCCGTGAAACGCTGTGCGCCGCTGCACAACTGATCGGAGCACCATGAAGTACGCCGTCACCCTCGGATCCGCCGCCATCGCGGCCTTCGCCTTCGCGATCGCGACACCGGCTGTGGCCACCGCACAACCGTCCGGCAACTGCCACAAGTCCTACTCCCCCTGCCTGCCCATCGTCAGCGATGTGGACTGCGAGGGCGGCAGCGGGAACGGTCCCTACTACACCGGACGCGTCCAGGTGATCGGCCCCGACGAGTACGGCCTCGACCGAGACGGCAACGGCGTCGGCTGCGACTAGTACGCGAAAGGGGCGTGCGATGTAGTCATCGCACGCCCCTTGTCGATTACGGTCCGCGGTTCTCTTCCGGCCCGCCGGAGCCCTCGCCCGGCTTGCCCAGATCGGGGCCGGAGCCGGGACCACCAGGCGTTCCGTAGCCCGGGCCCTGGCCGGGACCGCCGGTGCCGCCATAGCCCTGGCCACCTTCAGCCGGACCGCCGTAACCGGGGCCACCGTAGCCGGGCTGGCCGCCGGACCCTGGCTGACCGGGTTGTCCGGGGTACCCCGGCTGTCCCGGCTGACCGGGCTGTCCCGGATATCCCTGCTGCCCCGGGTATCCCGGCTCACCGGGCTGTCCCGGATACCCTGGCTGACCGGGGTATCCCGGCTGACCCGGCTGACCCGGATATCCCTGCTGCCCCGGGTACCCCGGCTGACTCGGGTACCCCGGCTCACCCGGCTGACCGAATCCGCCTGCGGGCCCACCGTACTGCGGGTACCCCGGTTCCGGTGCGGCCGCTGCCCCGACGACCGGACCACCCGTCACCACCCGGTAGGCGTAGGTGGAGGCGATGATCGTCAACGGCACCGTCACCAGCAGGCCGAGGCCACACAGCAGCGCGCCGACGATATTGATACCGAACAGCGCCAGCGCCAGCAGCAACAACGGTCCGGCATTGCTGGATATCGCCGAGAAGCTCGATTTGATCGCCGTGATCGCGTCCTGATCGCGGTCGATCACGAACTGCATCGTCCACCAGGTGAAGAAGGCGATCACCAGACCCGGCAGGATGCACAGCACGAAGCCGATACCGGTCGCCAAACCGACCAGAATGCCAGCCAAAATCACCGCGCCGACATTCGTGAACTTGAAAAAGTCACCGAATCCCGGCTTGCGCCCGTCGGTTTCGTGCAGCGCGCCACGCACGAACGCGGCGGAGATCAAATAACCGATGATGGCACTGACCACCGTGCCGATGAACTGCCAGATACCGAAACCGATGCTGAAGTCACCGTCGGCATCGGTATCGGTGGTGTTACCCACACCGAACAGGAAGTTGATCGCCACCTGGATGATGAAGGCGATCAGGACGATGGCGACCCACACCACCGCATTGTTCTTGAATTTGTCCCACCCGTAACCGATGGCGTCGCCGACACCGAGTTTCGGCCCCGCCGGTGGATACCCGGGTTGCTGCTGTCCATACGTCATCCGAATCGCATCCCCTCACCTTGTGCGACGACCGAAGCCGCCGATATGAGTCTTCCGATCCGACGCCACGGTCACGCCGACACCCCCGATCATTTCACACCACCCACCCCACCCCCGGTTTCGTACATCAATCCCGGCACATCGCGTTTCCCGTCGACAGCATGTCTATTACCTGGAATCCGAGAACCGTTGCAGCAAATTCGGATTCACCGGGTGGCCCGACCGAGCGCTCGCGGTCGTGACGGTCTTCCGGAGCGTGGCGGACTTACGCGAGCAGCGACGACGATTGCGTTCGGCGTCGCTGTCGAATGAGCCGCTGAGCGTAGAGGGTTGGCGACCGGATCGCCCCGGCGGGAGAGCCGGGGCGATCGGGGTGGTGGGGTTACTTGTCCGCGTTCTCGCGCTTGGGCAGCTTCCAGCCCGGCCGGGGGAAGTGGCAGGTGTAGCCGTCGGGGTAGCGGATCAGGTAGTCCTGGTGTTCGGGTTCGGCGTCCCAGAAGGTGCTGGCGGGAGTCACCTCGGTGACGACCTTGCCCGGCCACAGGCCTGAGGCGTCGACGTCGGCGATGGTGTCCAGGGCGGTGCGGCGCTGGTCGTCGTCTAGGTAGAAGATGGCCGAGCGGTAGCTCGAGCCGATGTCGTTGCCCTGGCGGTCCTTGGTGGTGGGGTCGTGGATCTGGAACAGGAACTCGAGCAGGGCGCGGTAGTCGGTCCGCGCCGGGTCGTATTCGATCTCGACGGCCTCGGCGTGGCCGGGATGATTGCGGTAGGTGGGGTGATCGTTGCTGCCGCCGGTGTAGCCGACCCTGGTGGACAGCACTCCCGGCTGCCTGCGGATCAGATCCTGCATGCCCCAGAAGCATCCACCGGCCAGAATCGCCTTACGGGTTTCGGTCACGCATCCTCCTTCGTAGAGCCTCCACGGTCGCACAGAACTGCCACAACCGCCTCTATGGAACTCCGCTGACGAGCCTGGAATTCCCGCCAGTAAGATCGCCGCGCAAGCGATACCTCATGAACGTCCCAGCGTGTCCCAGAGTCACCGAGGAAACAGGAGGAATTCGGCGAAATGCCACGTAGCGTCGTTGCCCGGAGTTTGACGATCGGATTGGCCGCAGCAGCTGTGACAGCGGGTGCGGTGAGTAGCGCGGGAGCCCATCCCGGCGGCGATGACACGGTCGGACAGATCTCGACCTGCGAAGTACGACAATCGCGACAAAACAACCACAAGCTACGTGCGCCCAACCCGACCGCCACCGGCCAGATCGACGCCGTCCTCATCGCCTCGACCACCCGCGCCCCCATCGCGGGCGGCAAGGTCATGCTCACCGGCCGCGACACCTGCGGTGACAGCATCCACCGGCACCTGTCGACCGGCACCGACGGCCAGGTCAGCTTTCGCGGGCTCCAGCCGGGCCGCTATCAGGTGACGGCCTACCCCGGCGTGAAGAAGGCACAGTCCACGGCCGATGTGGAGCTGTTCACCCCGACCCTGAAAACCCTGCAGTTCACGGTCTCCACCAGTCACGACTAGCGGCCGTTCGGGCCGGGTGATCGCCGCCCGGCCCGAAACCCGTTGACACCCAGCGCGGTCGCACGCCCCGTGATACAACTCACCCCAGAGTGAGAAGGGGTGGTTTCCGTATGGAGCCAACAGCCGAACAGCGGGCAGCGCTGGGTTTGATCTGTGACACATTCCTGCCCGGTGACGGGCTCGATCTACCGGCGGCGACCGAACTGGGCGCGGTCGACACGATCTTCCGGATCCTGGGCCGCAACCCGCGTGAGGCAGACAAGAAGCAGCTCGCGATGTTGTTGGGGCTGTGGGACTCCCGCGCTTTCGGCCTGGTGACCGGCAGCGGCTTCCGCCGGTTCTCCTCGCTGTCGCAGGAGCGGCGCGAGGCCGCGCTGCTGCGGCTGGCCGATTCCGGGCTCGCGCCTGCCAGAGCGGTGTTCCAGGCACTCAAGCAGGCCTCGCTGCTGGCCTACAACGTGACCCCGGGCCCGACCGGGACGAACCCGCTGTGGGAGCAGATCGGCTATCCGGCCCCGACCGGCCCGTCGGCAAACGCGCCGGCGCCCGCGCTCACCCCGGAGCGGTTCACCGAATCGACCACCCTCGACTGCGATGTGGTCGTGGTCGGCTCGGGCGCGGGCGGTGGCGCCGCGGCGGCGGTACTGGCCGAAGCCGGTCTCGACGTCGTGGTGCTCGAACGCGGAAACTATTACGACGACAAGGATTTCGGCAACGGTGAGCTCGATGCGCTGACCAGCCTCTACGCCCCGGGTCCCGCGGCGTCGGCGGAGGGCCAGATCACGCTGGTGGCGGGTACCTGCCTCGGTGGCGGCACCGTCGTCAACTGGAGCACCTCGCTGCCCACCCCCGACGGTGTGCGCAAGGAGTGGGCGGAATCGGGTGTCCCCCAGTTCGCCGACGACGAATTCGGCGACGCACTGAACACGGTGCAGCGCCGCATCGGCGTCACCGGAAACAAGTCCCCGCTCTCGGCGCGCGATGGCATTCTCGAACGCGGCGCCAAGGCGCTCGGCTGGGATGTCGACACCTTGCCGCGCAATGTCGGCGACGCCTGCGACGCCGCGGTCGAATGCGGTCGCTGCGGATACGGGTGCAGGCTCGGCGCCAAGCAGTCGGTGACCAAGACCTGGCTCTCCGACGCCGCCGAGCACGGTGCGCGGCTGGTGGTCGACGCCGACGTCCGCTCGATCACGGTGCAAGCAGGCAAGGCGGAATCGGTGTCGGCACGCACCTCCGACGGCGTCGAGATCACCGTGCGGGCGCGCGCGGTGGTCGTCGCGGCGGGAGCCATCCAGACACCCGCGCTGCTACAACGATCGGGCTTGCGCAACAAGAACATCGGCCGTCATCTGCGCCTGCATCCCGCCGCCGCCGTGTTCGGGGTGTTCGAAGAGGAGATCCGGCCGTGGGAAGGCGCGCTGCAGGCGCGGATCAGCAGGCACCACGCCGATCTGGACGGAAACGGCTACGGCGTCATCTACGAGACCGGGCCGATCCACCCCGGCCTGGCGACCGGGTTCATGAGCTGGCGCGGCGCGGCGCAGCATCGCGCCACCATGCTCGATTTCGCGCGCACCAACTCGATCGGGGTGATCACCCGCGACCGCGATCCGGGCACCGTGTCGATCGACGGCAGCGGCGAGCCGGTGGTGAAATACCGCCTGTCCGACTACGACGCCAACCACCTGCACACCGGCATCGTCGGCGCCGCCTCGGTCCTGGAAGCCGCGGGCGCGCAACGCATCTACTCCGGTCATCAGGCCGGTGTCTCGTTCGAACCCGGTGTGCGCGGTTCGCTCGCGGAGTTCGACGCGGCCTGCAAGAAGGCAGGCTACGGGCCGGGCCAGTGCTCGATGGGCGCCCTGCACATCATGGGCTCCGCGCGCATGGGCGGCACGGCGGAACTGTCGGCGACCAACCCGGACGGCGCCACCTGGGAGGTCGACAACATCGTCGTGGCCGACGGGTCCAGCTTCCCCACCGCGCCCGGCGTGAACCCCATGGTGACTATCGAGGCGATCGGCTACATGAACGCCAAGCGGCTGGCGGCGAAGCTCGCCTAGCTGTCTACCCGGCGGATCCCCGCGAGGACGGCCCGCAGCACGTCGAGGTCGGCACTGCCGACCGTCCGGTGCTGCGGGGCGCGGGCGACCAGCCTGCCCTCGTCGATGAGGTCGGCGATGAGCACCTTGGCCAGGTTCAGGGGCAGCCCGAGGTGCGCCGACACCTCGGCGACCGCCATCGGCGTCCGGCACAGTTCGACGATCGCGGCGTACTCGGGTTCGGTGCGCCGCAGGCGGGTGCCCGCACCGGCGTCGACCAGCAGGGTCGTGAGGTCGAGTTCGTCGCGCTGGGTCCGGCCGCGCCCGCGGGTCACCGCGTAGAGGCGCACGATCGGGCCCGCGTCCTCCTCGTACCAGTGTTCGCGTTCGTCGCTCATGCGCGCGGCGAGACGGCGGGGAACTGACCGGAGATCGGCGAGGACTGATCGGCGGCCTCGGCCAGCGCCGAGGGGATCAGCACGACAGCACGCACTCCGCCGTAGACCGATTCGGCCAGCCGCACCGAGATATTGTGCCTGCCTGCCAGTTTCGCGACCACGAACAGTCCGAGCCGCGAACTGCCGGACAGTGTCGCCACACTGAACTCCGGTGGGTCGGCCAGCACCGCATTGCGTTCGGCCAGTTCGGCTTCCGACATGCCCAGGCCCTGATCGATGACCTCCACGGCCACGCCGCGCCCGACCACGACGCCGGACACGATGACCTGCGCCTCGGGCGGCGAGAACGCGGTCGCGTTGTCCATCAGCTCGGCCAGCAGGTGGATCACATCGGCGACGGCGTGGCTGGCGATGCGCACCTCGGGCATCGCCTTGGTCTGAATCCTGGTGTAGTCCATGCTTTCCGCGATGGCGCCGCGCACCAGTTCCAGCAGCGCCACCGGATTGCGCCAGCGCCTGCCCGGCTGTTCGCCGCCGAGGATGATGAGGTTCTCGGCATTGCGGCGGGTGCGGGTCGCGAGATGGTCGAGCTGGAACAGCAGTTCGAGCTGATCGGCATTGCCTTCGTCGCGTTCGGCGCGGTCGAGCAGGGCGAGCTGCCGGTGCACGACCACCTGGCTGCGGTGGGCGATATTGAGGAACACCGTGTTGATGCCCGCCCTGGTCTGCGCCTCGGCGACGGCCGCCGACACCGCGGCGAGGTGGGCGCGATTGAACGCGGCAGCGACCTGGCCGAGTTCGTCGGAGCCGAAGTCGAGCCGGGAGGACTCCTGCTTCGCCTCGACCTTCTCCCCCGCCGCGAGCCTGCGCATGAGATCGGGCATCCGCTCGTCGGCCAGTTCCAGGGTGTCGTGGCGCAACCGCCGCATACGGGCGATGAACCGGTTGGCCAGGACCAGCGCTATCAGGAACGCGCCCACCGCCAGCAACGCGACGACCGCGCCGCCG
Source organism: Nocardia sp. NPDC060259 (assembly GCF_042728775.1). Taxonomy (NCBI): domain Bacteria; kingdom Bacillati; phylum Actinomycetota; class Actinomycetes; order Mycobacteriales; family Nocardiaceae; genus Nocardia; species Nocardia sp. NPDC060259. The sequence goes on along the minus strand of NZ_JBHXAY010000073.1, from coordinate 15,118 downwards.
AGCAGCGCGTTGCGGCGGTCGGTTTCGCCCTGTTGCCGGGCGATGACATGGGCGTCGGCGCTCTGGTCCTGCCAGAGTTTCTGCAAGGCGAGATTCACGTGACGGGAGGCGTCCTGCCACCCCGCCAGGCTCAGCGGTAGCGACGCGTCACCGCGATCGTTGGTGACCGGACCACGCTCCACCAGCGCGTCCTGCATCGACACCACCTGCTGCCAGTCCTGGCTCGCGGTGACGGCGTCGAGTTGCGCGCGCCGAGTGCCCTTCAGCACCGTGGCGGAGTAGGCCACCTCGCCCCGGAACTCACCGACCCGGCGACCGAAGTCGAGCAGTTCGGCGGCCGACATCCGGCCGTTGGTCAATGCCACCGACCCCAGGGTGTCGGCCTGCGAGAGCGCTTCGGCGGCGCGCAATTGTTCGACGGCATAACCCAATTCGATGCCGATCTTCGCCCCCGGCGCCACCCGGGCCGCCAGCATGGACGCGGCGACGATCGTGCCGATCACCTGGGTGAAGAAGGTGAACACGTCGGCCTGCGGGATCTGCATCGTGTCGACGCCACCGCGCACGGTCGGCACCATGGCGAACAGCTTGTTGTAGCCCTCGATGTCTTCGCGGGAGCCGTCCGGGTTGAGCGCGCGGGCGGCGTCACCCTTGGCGATCACCGCGGCGAGCGCCTCGTCGGAGCGCTGGCGGGCGGTGACCAGGGCAGGCGTTGACGGCGGATCACCGGCTAGTCGCAGCAGCGACAGCCTGCGTTCCTCCTGGAACGCCGACACCATCAGGATCGCGGGCGCGGTGGTGCTGGTGGCCAGATCGGCCCATTCGGTGGATTCCCGCGCCGAATCCACCAGGTACACCGCCGCGCCACCCCCGGTCGCCAGGAGAACGACACTGGAACTGAGCACGATCGACAGGAGCCGGGTTCGCACGCTCACCCGGCCGCGAACACCGCGCCCGCCCCGCAAGTTCCCGAGCACCGAGCTACGCCTGATCTTCACACCGAATCTTTCCGCTCCCGGAGCCGCCCCCGGCGCTCCGCTGCGTGCCCGTATCGGCGAAACCGACGATTCGGCACGCTTGTCTTCGCGCAGAGACTAACCGACCCATCGCGCCGGTGCGCGCTTTGTGAGTGAACCCAAACACCCGATACCCCAAGCAAACTCGCAGCTTACGAGTGCCCGACGCCCGCGGTGACCCGGCTCTCCGCGGCTCGGCGGCACGCGCGATCCGAGCATCAGTTACACCCGAATCAGTCGGCCGCGCGCACCCGATGCCGCGACAGGTGACTCAGCACGGCCTGATTCGCCTCCCAGCCGTCGGGGAACTTCACCGGCACCCCGAGGTGCACCGGCTCGGCCGACGGGTGGGCGTCGAGCAGTTCGGGGATACCGGCCCGGCCGACGAGGATGCACGCGTGCCGATGCCGCGAGGCCAGCACGCACAACCGGCCGGCCTCGAGGTGGAAGGCGCTGGCGTCGCGGCGGCCCGACAGCGGGTGCAGCACCAGGGTGACGTCGTATTCGCGGCCCTGCAGCCGGTTGGCGGTGTCGACGGTGACCGGCTCGGCCGCGGTTCCGCGCAGCGCGGTGCGGACGGCGTCGGCCTGGTCGCGGTGCGCGGTGCCGATCGCGACGCGGTCCGTGGTGACCGCACGACTACCCGACTCGGAGTGCGCGGTGGCGCCGCGCTCGATCAGCCGGGCGGCGATCGCGGCGATCGCGTGCACCGCCTCACGATCGGTGCGCAGGGTATGCCGGGCAGGCAGTTCGTACCAGCCCCACCCCGATCCGGCCGCCTCCTCGAGCACCGCGTCGATCGGGCCGCCGAGGCCACGGGTGGTGAAATCCATTCGGCGGTCACCGAATCCGGTGCCGGACTCGAAACCGGTGAAGGGGTAGAAGGCCTGCGAGACGACCGGGGCGGCGGTCGCGGGCAGCCGCCAGGACACCGGGAGGCGGTGGATGGGGATGTTGTCGTTGTTGGCCAGCATCACGGTGACCGCACTCATCGTCGGATCCCAGGTGAGGCCCGCCCAGCGCGCGGTCTCGACCGTGGCGAACGGGTCGAGCTGTCCGGGATCGCCGACGAACAGGCCGCGGTCGAAGCGGTTCGCGATGCGCAGCAACATGTCCGAGCGCATCTGGTAGGCCTCGTCGATGATCGCGTGCGACCAGCTGCCGTCGGTGATGGTGGCCCACTTGGCGGCCGTTCCGATGACGATCGTCGCGTCGGCGAGGTCACCGGGTTTCGTGGCGACGCGGACGTTCTCGTGCTGATCGACGCGATCGCTGGTCACATACGCGGTGCTGGAGAGCCTGCCGATGCGCAGCGCGGGGTCGGCGCCGGCCAGGCGGTCGATGAGGTCGTCGACCTGCTCGTTGGTCTGGGCGACGATCATCCGCTGGTCGTCGTCCTCGGCGAGCTGGCGGGCCGCGCGCACCACGAGGGTGGATTTGCCCGCGCCGGGCGGTGAGTCGACGACGATCGCGCGATGGCTGTCGTCGCGCAGATCGGTGAGGATGCCCGCGACGGCCTCGTCCGGCGTGGTCACTGGAGGTCCTCCCCGTCGTCGTCGGTGTGCGGTGTCCATTCCGGCGGCGGACCGCCGTGGGTCCACGGAGTGTCTTCGCGGGCGGGCAGATTCAGCTGGCCGTTGAACGGTGACGGCTTGAACCGGGCGAAGCCGAGGTTCTCGCCGTCCTCGGGCACGCTCCCCGGTTCGGCGACGAGCTTGCGGCCCATGCCGCCCGAGAGTTCGAGAACGATGCTGTCGCCGTCGATCTCGACCACCACCCCGCTCTGTTTCGGCCGCTCGACGCAGGTCAGTTCCTCGCCGATGACCGCGGTGAACGGGTCGGTGGTGCGAATGTGGATGTGCGGGCGCAGTTTCGGGCGCGCACCCGATCGGTCGACGCGGTCCGGTTCGCTGTGCACGACCGTTCCGCGGAAGGCCGCTCCGGTGACCCGGTGCTCGAGCATGAGCAGCGGATCGTCGAACGCGCACTGCGCCTGCAACGCTTCCAGCGCCCGCTCGCGCTCCAGCAGCCTGCGCACCGCGCGCACCGCGGGATCGCGCCGGGCCTGTGGCGTTCCCTCCGCCACCTCGGCCGCGAAATAGGAGAACGCGCCGCGATCGTCGGTCCACCGGTTCTCGACGCTGGCGCCCGCCGGCACGGCGCGCAGCAGCTCGATCGCCCGCCACATCAGCTGCCAGGTGGGTTCGAGCTGGCCTCGGAGGGATCGCTCGAGTCGTTCGGCGGCAACCGATCTCGCGGTGTCGTCGGCGGCGGCGTTGTAGGCGGCGATCAGCGGGGCGAGCTCTTCGTTGTCGAAGCCGGGGTCGGTGGCCGGGCCCGCCGGTGGTGACTGCAACGGATCTTCGGCGATGGCGGCGGCTTCGGCGCCGGTGAGCCCGCGTGGCGGGTCGATCCAGCCGAGCAGGGCGGCGAGATTGCCGTCCTCCAGCGCGGATTGGCCCGAGGCCCAGTGCATCGACAGCACCGAGGTCATCGCGGGCAGGACCGCGGAACCGGGATGCTCGGCGCGATCGCCGAACCAGGTCAGCCAGCGGCCGAGCAGCGGAATCGATTCCGGCACCGGGTTGTCGCCGTCGGTGCGGTGGAAACGCACCGAGCGGCCCAGCAGTTTCAGGAAGTTCACCCCGCCCTGGTTCGGCGTCCACAGCTGGGGTGCGTCCAGGCAGCGGGTGTAGGTCTCGCCCGCCTTGCTGGTGAGTTCTTCGGCGCCGGCCTGGAACGACGAAAGATAGGGCAGCACGACATCGGCCAGCTGCTCGATGAATCGCAACCGCAGCACCCGGTCGCGCGGCTGCGGCACGATCAGCACATTCTGGTCGCCGGGCGAGGCACCGATCATGATCGCCAGCGGAGCCGCCGCCTCACCGGCCAGCCGCAACGGCACCGCGACCAGCGGCCGATCGGCGAGATGCAGATGCCGCACCGCCGCGGTGGGCTGCGCGCGCCCCGCCCGGACGGCCTCGGCCTTGGCGAGGGCCGACAGCACACTCATCCCGCGATCTCCAGCCGCAACCGGTGCGCGGTGCGCAGCATGGCGGTGATGTCGGCGTGCTCGGGCCCCGGTTCCAGGGTCCCGTCGGCCAGGCCGAGGACCGTGTGGATGTTGTCGATGCCGCCGACCTCGTCGCACACGCCGCGGCCGAGCGCGTCCACCGAACCGCAGGTCCTGGCCTCGTCGCGGCAGGCGAAGGCGAGCTCGCAGCTCGACATGCACTCCGGCGCGTACCGGGACGGGATGGCGGCGATCGTCTTCTCCAGATCCTCGCCCGGCGCGAAGGTGGCCTCGGGCGGGAGCTGCTCGAGCAACTCGGGGATGGCGGTGAGCCTGGCCAGCTGCCGGGAGACGACGGCGAGCTGTTTGCGCAGGTCGACCAGCGTGGCGGTGGGCCGGTTGGTGAAATCCTTCGCGCACACCAGGATCGTGTTGTGCGACACCAGCTCCGGTGCCTCCCCGATCTCGGTCATCAACTCGCGCAAGGCGATCACATACACCGCGGACTGGCGCGCGGCGGCCGCGACCTGCGCCGGATCGGCCTGCCCGTCGATCACCGGGAACGCCTTGATCTCGACGACATGGAACTTGCCGTCGAGCTGCACGGCGACCACGTCCGGTTCCAGATAGGCGGTGGCGCCCGCGATGTCGAGCCGCAGCATCGGGTGGTCGAACAGGGTGCCGTCGCCCGCGGCGATCGCCGACTTCAGCAGCTGCCTGGTGCGCTGGTAGCGCACCGCGTTGCCGGTGTTCTCGCCGACCGAGTTCAGGTCGTGATAGGCGACTTCGGGGATCGTGAGGCCGAGGGTGTCGCGCAGCAGGGCCAGCAGTTCGGCGCAGCCGTTGGCCTTCACCATCGATTCGAAGGCGTTGCCGCGGGTGATGGCGAACTGGGACTGACCGAACTGCGGTGGGAAACCGAGCGATTGGGCGATCACGGTCTTGTCCACCGCGGCCGCGTCGAGCAGGGCGCGCCGGGCGCATCCGGGATTGGCCGTCAGCGCGGCGATGGTGCGGGCATTGTGCCTGGTCGCGGGCGCTGCGCCGCGCAACTGGTCCAACTGTGCTGCGAGAGTGCTCATTTCACCTCGATTCGTCGCCGATCGGCCACCCCGAGCCGAACACCGAATAGTTGTGCGGCCGGATCGGCCAGCTGCTCCCCCGCCCGACGCGCGGCCGCTTTCCGCTGCCGCGCGTCCTCGTCTTCGTGGACCGCCAGTTCCCGCCGGGCGGCCTCGATCACCCGCGCCGGGTCGAGTGCGTCCGGCGCGCCCGCGACGCCCGGAATCGACACGGCGAGCCGCCACAGTACGCGCAGTCCCGCCTGCGCGACGGCAGGCTGCGCCGAAAGATGTTCGGCCAGGCGGATCGCCGAGGTCAGCAGGTCGACACGCGGACTCAGCGGACCGACCATCCGGCGCTCCAGCGGCCACGAACTCACGGCCATCACCCCGCGCGCCGGGGACAGCAGGTCCGTGGTGAGCGCCGCGCAGATGTAGTACGGGCGCGCGTACGGGGCCGAGCGGAACGAGCGCTCCTCGTCGCGGCGCAGGCTGGTCAGCCGGGCGGGCAGGAGTTCGCCGGAGAAGCAGGCATCATGCACGGCCAGCACGAGTTTGGGTGCGGACGGCACCGACAGCAGCGTCAGCGCGCGATGCACGTGCTCGCGCACCGGCACGGCGGGCGCGTCGGTGCGATCCGGCACGGCGGGGGCCTCCGGGATCGATCCGAGGACGACCGCGTCCCAGGCGGATTCGGTCTTGCGCAGTTGCGCGCGCAACTGCCGGGCGGTGGCCCGGTCACCGGACGCGGCGGCACGGCGCACCTCGGCCCTGAGGTCGGCGATGCGCACCTCCAGCTCCTCGGCCGAGTCCGTCACGAGCGTGAGCGTATTCAGCTGTTCCAGTGTTGTCCAGTGTTTGCCAGTATTGTCCACGAGATTGCCACGCGCCGAACACCATCGAATCAGGGCCTGTGGTGCGCGATCCCTTGGATTTGCCGACGACCAGGCCTGCCACCGCGGGCCGACCGCGCACCATGCGGGCATGCTGTCGGCGCGCCGTCACAGCTAGCGCGGCTCGGGATCCGCGGTCGCGCGGCGCGTCGATCACCTTCCACGCTGCGCGGGTCAGCCGCGAAACCACATGGGCAGCAGGGTCGGCCCGCCGTCCGGTAGCTCGATCGGTTCGCCCTCGTGCGCGAAACCGTTGCGGGCGTATAGCCGCGACGACCGTCGCGTACTGGCCTCCAGGAACGCCGTCTCCCCCGCGTCGGCGAACGCCGCGAGCCGGTCGGCGAGGATGGCACCGCCCGCGCCTTTGCCCCGATGCTCGGGCACCGTGACGACGACGTGCAGGTAGCGGTGCGGGAATTCGCGCGGATGCGCGGCGGCGACCAGGCTCGACACCGCCGCCATCCGCTGGAACGTCACCACCTCAGGTGCCGCCGCGAGCAACTCCGCCGCCTCGGCGACCTCGGCGGCGAGGCGGTCGGCGGAGGTGACCGTCTGCCACAGCGACACCGCCCAGATGTCGTCGCCGTCGCCCGCCACCCAGACCTCGTCCGCGGCCATGGCCTTGGCGACGAACTGCGGGCCGAAGGTGGTGCGGTAGGCCTCGTCGATGACCGGGTCGCCTGCCCGGATCCAGGCCGAGACGACCTCGTCCATGCTCGCGGCGACGAAGGCGTCGGCGACCGCCGCGAGCTCGTCGGGTCCGGCCTGTCTGACGTGCGGATTCATCGGTCTCTCCTCCTACGTGAACAGCGTTCGTAGCCGCCAATCTAGGAGTGGGACAGCACGACGGCGAGGATTTCGTCACACTGGTTGGTGTGCGGAAATCGACGCTGTGCGTGCACTGTGGACGCGAGGTGGAACAGGCCGAACGTGGACGCGCGCGCCGCTATTGCTCGCGGTCGTGCCAGGGACGGGCCTATCGGGCGCGCCGGGATCGCCGCCCACCGGTACGCCGCGCGCGACCCACCCGGCTGGCCCCGGTGCACATCGCCGCCACCGCGATCGAGGTCGCCGACCGGGACGGGCTCGACGGCCTCACCATGCGCCGCCTTGCCCGCGAGCTCGGCGTCGCCACCGCCGCGCTGTACCGGCACTTCCCCGACCGCGAGGCACTGCTGGCGGCGATGACGGAACTGGCACTGGACGAGACACCCACACCGCCACCGGCCCCGCACTGGCGAGCGACCCTCGCGGCCGAGGCCGAGGAGGAATGGCGGCTCTACCGACGGCACCCCTGGATGCTCACCGTGCTCGCCCGCACCCGGCCGCCACTGGGCCCTGCCCTGCTCGACTCGCTGGAACGCGCCTTCGCCGCGCTCGACGAACTGGACCTGACCAGCGCCGAGATATTCACGAGCTACCTCGCCTACTCCGGCATGGTCCAGGGACTGGCGCTGATGTGGAGCACCGATCGCGGCGAGCGCATCGGCGCCGGGGCGATCGCGAGCACCGACCCGGTGCGCGCCGAACTCGCCGAACTCCTCGACCCGCGCGCCCGCCCGGTCCTGCACCGGATGTTCGCCGCCGAGCCGCACGGACCCGACCTCTCCTTCGACGAACTGCTCGCCGCCGGTGTCGGGCTGCTGCTCGACGGCGTCGCGATGCGGCAGCGGAGGGCGACCGAATAATCTGGGGCGATGACCGCTGTTGCAGATCGTTCACTCGGACCGGAATTGGCACGCATCGAAACCATCAGCCCGGACACCGATGTGCTGGTGATCGGATTGACGTCCTCGGAGAACGGGCCGGCCATCGTCCCCGCCGACCTGTTCGGCGACGTGCTCACCGCCGAGGTTCGGGCCGAGCTGCTGGATGCCCTCGGCGCGGTCGGCGCCAAGGGCAAGCCCGAGGAACTGACCAGGGTGCCCGCACCGGCGGCGCTGGCCGACGTGACCAGCGTGCTCGCGGTCGGCCTCGGCGCGGCCGAGAAGATCGATGCCGAGCAGGTGCGCCGCAGCGCCGGGGTGGCCGGGCGCGCGCTCAGCGGCACCGAACTGGTGGCGACCACGCTGTCCGGCGTCGACCTGGCCGCCGCGGCCGAGGGCTTCTACCTCGGCGCCTACACCTTCACCACCTTCAAATCCGCCAAGAGCGCGCCGAAGCCGGACGAGCAGCCGGTGCTGCGCGTCGAGTTGCTGGTGCCAGCGCCGGAATTCGGCGTGCTGGAACTGCTGCGGGCGCAGCTGGTCGCCGAGGCCGTCGCCACCGCACGCGATTTCGTCAACACCCCGCCGAGCGCGCTGTACCCGGCCGAATTCGCCGAGCGGGCCCGCGTGCTCGCCGAGGCCGCGGGCCTCGAGGTCGAGGTCCTCGACGAAGACGCCCTCGCCGCAGGCGGTTACGGCGGCATCGTCGGTGTCGGCCAGGGATCCTCGCGCCCGCCGCGGCTGGTGCGCATCACCTACTCGGGCGGCCCGAAGAAGATCGCGCTCGTCGGCAAGGGCATCACCTTCGACACCGGCGGCATCTCGATCAAGCCCGCGGCCAACATGGAGAACATGACCTCCGACATGGCGGGCGCGGCGGCGGTGATCGCGACCACCCTGCTGGCCGCCCGCCTCGGCCTGCCGGTCACCGTCACCGCGACCGTCCCGATGGCCGAGAACATGCCATCGGCAACCGCGCAGCGTCCCGGCGACGTGCTCACCCAGTACGGCGGCACCACCGTCGAGGTGCTCAACACCGATGCCGAGGGTCGTCTCATCCTGGCCGACGCGATCGTGCGCGCCGCCGAGGACGAGCCCGACTACCTGATCGACGTCGCCACCCTCACCGGCGCGCAGATGGTCGCGCTCGGCACCCGCACGCCCGGCGTGATGGGCACCGACGAATTCCGCGATCGCGTCGCGGCGGTCTCGCGTACGGTCGGCGAGAACGGCTGGGCGATGCCGCTGCCCGCCGAGCTGCGCACCGACCTCAACTCCAAGGTCGCCGACCTGGCCAACGTCGCGGCGCACCGGTGGGGCGGAATGCTCTCGGCCGCACTGTTCCTCAAGGAGTTCGTGCCCGAGGGCGTGCAGTGGGCGCACCTCGACGTCGCGGGTCCGGCCTACAACACCGGCGGACCGTTCGGCTACATCGGCAAGGGCGGCACCGGCGTTCCGGTGCGCACCCTGATCACGGTGATCGAGGAGATCGGGGCGGAGTAGTCACTGCTCCTGCTCACGGGCCCGCCGCTGCTCGATGCGGCGGCGGGCGTCGTAGTCGCGCATGCGCTGTGGATAGCCGGTGCGGTTGACGTCGTAGACCGGGATCTTCAGCGCACCGGCCAGTCGTCGCGCGCCGCGTTCACCGACGATGCGCCGGGTCCATTCGCCGTCGGCGGCCACCAAAACCGCTGTGACATCGGTCACAGTGGTTTTCGGTTCGACGAAGGCTTCGACGCCACGCCGCGCCCGCGCCCACTCGCCGAGCGCGGCGATCTCCGACGCGCTGTCACGGGCGACTGTCCTGCTCCTGCCGCGCGCACTGCGGAAACGATCCAGCAAACCCACCGGTAACAACCTCCTGCGCTCCGACGGAAATCTGCTCACCGCCGTACATTCCATGGTGCCAGCTCTGCCCGGATTGCCGCCCTGCGCTACGTCGGCGGCGAGCGGGTGCAAGGATGGTTGCCGGAACAAGAAACCGACGATTCCCGGACGCCTCGCTCGTTGCGGCGGGGTGGACGTACGCCGCGACCCGCGACGCGTGTCTGCCGGGGTCGAAGCACTGTTGTATTACCCGTCTAACAGTCAGAGGAGACAGAGGACATGGCCTTCTCCGTCCAGATGCCGGCTCTTGGTGAGAGCGTCACCGAGGGAACGGTGACCAGGTGGCTGAAGCAGGAAGGAGACACGGTCGAGGTCGACGAACCGCTGCTCGAAGTCTCCACCGACAAAGTCGACACCGAGATCCCGTCGCCCACTGCCGGTGTGCTGTCGAAGATCGTCGCTCAGGAAGACGACATCGTCGAGGTCGGCGGTGAGCTCGGCGTGATCAGCGAAGCGGGCGAAGCCCCCGCCGCCGCTCCCGCGCCTGCTGCCGCACCTGCCGAACCCGCGCCCGCTCCGGCTCCCGAGCCCGCCCCCGCGGCGCAGGCTCCGGCCGCCGCCCCCGAGTCCGCTCCGGCCGCCGCGTCCGCCGCTGCGTCCGGCACGTCCGTCAAGATGCCCGAGCTGGGCGAGTCGGTGACCGAAGGCACGGTGACCCGGTGGCTGAAGGCCGTGGGTGACACCGTCGCGGTCGACGAGCCGCTGCTCGAGGTGTCCACCGACAAGGTCGACACCGAGATCCCCTCGCCCGTCGCCGGCACGCTGCTCGAGATCTCCGCGCAGGAAGACGACGTCATCGCCGTCGGTGGCCAGCTGGGTGTGATCGGCAGCGGTGCGCCCGCGGCCGCTCCGGCGCCCGCGCCTGCCCCGGCTCCCGCGCCTGCCCCGGCTCCCGCGCCTGCCCCGGCTCCGGCGCCCGCCGCCGCTGCTCCGGCACCCGCTCCGGCACCGGCCCCCGCGCCTGCTCCGGCGAAGGCCCCCGCTCCGGCGTCCTCCGCCAACGGCAGCTCCCCGTATGTGACCCCGCTGGTCCGCAAGCTGGCCGACGAGAACAACGTCGACCTGGCGACCCTCACCGGTTCCGGTGTGGGCGGGCGCATCCGCAAGCAGGACGTACTCGCCGCCGCCGAGGCCAAGAAGGCGCCCGCTCCGGCTCCGGCTCCGGCCGCTGCCGCGCCCGCCGCTCCGGTCAAGCAGACCGCAGCGCCGAAGCTGGCCGGTCTGGTCGGCACCACGCAGAAGGCCAACCGGATCCGGCAGATCACCGCGACCAAGACGCGCGAATCGCTGCAGACCACCGCGCAGCTGACCCAGGTCCACGAGGCCGACGTCACCAAGATCGCGCATCTGCGTCAGCTCGCGAAGGCCTCGTTCAAGAACCGCGAGGGCGTCAACCTGACGTACCTGCCGTTCTTCGCGAAGGCCGTCGTCGAGGCACTCGGTGTGCATCCGAACGTGAACGCCTCCTACAACGAGGACGCCAAGGAGATCACCTACCACGCGTCGGTGCACCTCGGTATCGCGGTCGACACCGAGCAGGGTCTGCTCTCGCCGGTCATCCACAACGCCAGCGACCTGTCGCTGGCCGGGCTGGCCCGCGCGATCGCCGACATCGCCAACCGCGCCCGCACCGGTGGCCTGAAGCCGGACGAGCTGTCCGGTGGCACCTTCACCATCACCAACATCGGCAGCGAGGGCGCGCTGTTCGACACCCCGATCCTGGTTCCGCCGCAGGCGGCCATGCTCGGCACCGGCGCGATCGTCAAGCGCCCGGTGGTGGTGACCGACGAGGCCGGTGGCGAATCCATCGGTGTCCGCTCGATGGTGTACCTGCCGCTGACCTACGATCACCGTCTCATCGACGGCGCCGACGCCGGTCGCTTCCTCACCACCATCAAGCATCGGCTGGAAGAAGCGGCGTTCGAGGCCGATCTCGGTCTGTAGCCGAGGAATTCGACCGTTATGAAGGTGGTGATCGCCGGTTCGTCCGGGCTGATCGGGACAGCGCTCGTCGCGGCATTGCGCCGCGACGGGCACGAGGTGTCGCGATTGGTGCGCCGCGCCCCCGGCGGGCCGGACGAATTCGCGTGGGATCCCGCGCGCGCCCGGCTCGACGAGCGGGCGTTGCGCGGGGCCGACGCGGTGGTCAATCTGTGCGGCGCGAGCATCGGCGCGCGTCGCTGGAACGGCGGCTACAAGCAGGAGCTGCGCGACAGCCGCATCACCCCCACCGACGTACTGGCCACCGCGGTCGCCGCCGCGGGAGTGCCGACGCTGGTCAACGCCAGCGGCGTGCACTACTACGGCGGCGACACCGGTGACACGGTCGTCGACGAGACATCGCCCGCCGGAACCGGTTTCCTCGCGACCCTGTGCCGCGACTGGGAAGCCGCCACGGAACCGGCCGCTTCCGCCGGGGTGCGCACCGTCCTGGTGCGCAGCGCGGTGGTGCTGGCTCGCAACGGCGGCATGCTGAGCATGCTGCACCCGCTGTACTGGCTCGGCCTGGGCGGACGCCTCGGCAGCGGCCGCCAGTACACGCCGTGGATCTCCCTCGACGACGAGGTCGGCGCCGTCATCTTCGCGCTCACCCATCCCGAGATCTCCGGCCCGATCAACTCCGCGGGCCCTGCCCCGGTCACCAACGCGGAATTCACCAGGGCCATGAGCCGCGCCGTGCACCGCCCCGCCCCGTTCATGGTCCCCGGTTTCGCCCTGCGCGCCCTGGTCGGCGAGCTCGCCGACGAGGCGATCCTGCGCGGCCCGCGCGCCATCCCGGCCGCGCTGGAACAGGCCGGTTACACCTTCCAGCACCCGACGATCGGCGCCGCCCTGGCCGCCACCGTCGGCAGCCCCGGAGCCCGCTGATGTTCATTCGCGACGCCGACAAGGCCGACCTCCCCGCCGTTCTCGCGATCCACAACACCAATATCGCCGAGTCGACCGCGATCTGGGACACCGACGAGGTTGACCTCGACGACCGCATCATCTGGTTCGCCGACCGCACCGCCGCCGGCATGCCGATCCTGATCGCCGAGATCGACGGCGAGGTCGCCGGTTACGCCTCCTACGGCCAGTGGCGGCCCAAATCCGGCTACCGCTTCACCGTCGAGAACTCCGTCTACGTCGACCACCGCTTCCAGCGCCGCGGCGTTGCCACCGCCCTGCTCACCGAGTTGATCGCCCGCGCCACCGATTCCGGCCGCGTGCACGCCATGATCGCCGCCATCGAATCCGGCAACGCCGCGTCGATCACCCTGCACGAACGCTTCGGCTTCCGCACCGTCGGCGAACTCCCGGAAGTCGGCCGCAAATTCGACCGCTGGATGGACCTGACCCTCATGCAGCGAAACTTCCCGGTCGAGCCGTGACCGGCGGCGACGACCGGTCTGCGCCGCCGTCGGCCCCGGGGCGTAACGTCAGGATCGTGAACGACACGCGCCCCACCGCGTCCGCTCGATTCGATTCGGCCCCGATCGTGGTCGAGGATCTCGGACTCATCGAATACAACGCCGCCTGGGAGCTGCAACGGCAGATCGCCGACGAGCGCGCCGCAGGCGAAGGCGCCGACCGGCTGCTCCTGCTCGAGCACCCGTCGGTCTACACCGCGGGCCGCCGCACCGAGGCCGAGGACCTGCCGATCGACGGCAGTCCGGTGGTGCAGGTCGACCGTGGCGGCAAGATCACCTGGCACGGTCCGGGTCAGCTGGTCGGGTATCCGATCATCCGCCTGGCCGAGCCGGTCGATGTCGTGCAGTACGTCCGGCGCCTGGAGGAGGCGCTGATCCAGGTCGTGTCCGGCCTCGGGATCGAGTGCGGCCGGATCGAGGGCCGCTCGGGCGTGTGGCTGCCCGCCACCGAATGGTTCGCCGAGCGCAAGATCGCCGCGATCGGTGTGCGCGTGCAGCGCGGCGTCGCCCTGCACGGCATCTCGCTGAACTGCAATTCCGCGCTCGACGGCTTCCAGGCGATCGTGCCGTGCGGCATCAAGGACGCCGGCGTCACCACCTTGACCCGCGAGCTCGGCCGCGAGGTCACCGTCGCCGAGATCAAGCCCCTCGTCGCGGAGGCCATTGTTGCCGCTCTCGACGGCGAAATTCCCGTTCGGCCGCATGACATTGATCGCACCACCATCGCCGCGGACGCCGTGGCCCCGAGCGTAGAGTCGGTTCAGTGACCTCCGTAGACGCCTCTGCCCCCGCCGGACGCAAGCTGCTGCGCATCGAAGCGCGCAACGCGGAGACCCCGATCGAGCGCAAACCCAAGTGGATTCGCACCCGCGCCACCATGGGCCCGGAATACACCGAGCTCAAGGGCCTGGTGAAACGCGAAGGCCTGCACACCGTCTGCGAGGAAGCCGGCTGCCCCAACATCTTCGAATGCTGGGAGGACCGCGAGGCCACCTTCCTCATCGGCGGTGAACAGTGCACCCGCCGCTGCGACTTCTGCCAGATCGACACCGGCAAGCCCGCCGCCCTCGACCGCGACGAGCCCCGCCGCGTCGCCGAGAGCGTCCAGGCCATGGGCCTGCGCTACTCCACCATCACCGGCGTCGCCCGCGACGACCTCGACGACGGCGGCGCCTGGCTCTACGCCGAAACCGTGCGCGCCATCAAGGCACTCAACCCCGGCACCGGCGTCGAGCTGCTCATCCCCGACTTCAACGCCGACCCCGACCAGCTCGCCGAGGTCTTCTCGACCCGCCCCGAGGTCCTGGCGCACAACCTGGAGACGGTGCCGCGCATCTTCAAGCGCATCCGCCCCGCCTTCCGCTACGAGCGCTCCCTGGCCGTGATCACCGCCGCCCGCGAAGCAGGCCTGGTCACCAAGTCCAACCTCATCCTCGGCATGGGCGAAACCCCCGAGGAGGTCACCGAAGCGATGCGTGACCTGCACGAAGCGGGCTGCGACATCCTGACCATCACCCAGTACCTGCGCCCGTCCCCGCGCCACCACCCGGTCGACCGCTGGGTGAAGCCGGAGGAGTTCGTCGAGCACTCCAAGGTCGCCGAGGAACTCGGCTTCGCGGGCGTGATGGCGGGCCCGCTGGTCCGTTCCTCCTACCGCGCGGGCCGCCTCTACGCCCAGGCCATGGCCCACCACGGCCGCGAGATCCCCGAGGCGATGGCCCACCTGGCCCAGGAAGGCACCGCCTCCCAGGAAGCCAGCTCGGTCCTGGCCCGTTACGGCAGCTGAAAGCGCTGGTGTGCCCCGCTAAGCTGGGGTCACCAGCCTCACCAGGCGTCCCGAGGAGACGACATGGCGATCGATTTCGACGCGCTGATGCCGCAACTACGCGCGCTGTGCGAGAAGTACGACGTTGTCGAACTGTCGGTCTTCGGGTCTGTGGCCCGTGGATCGGATGGGCCGGACAGCGATGTCGACCTGCTCTACCTGTTGAAGCCGGATACCCAAATCGGGCTGGAGTTCTTCGGGTTCCAGGAAGAGCTGGAGGAACTCCTCGGCCGAAGAGTTGATGTCGTGCCGAAGAAGTACCTTCAATTTTTAATCCTCGATGCTGTACTGGAGTATGAGTATGATC
>NZ_JBHXAY010000072.1:0-37322 GCF_042728775.1 Nocardia sp. NPDC060259 | reverse complement strand
CCTCGATGACGGTCGCCCCGTCCGCGAGTCGTCCCCACAGCGCGCCCACCTCCTCGACGGTGTCACCACGGACCGAGAGGAAGAATGGTTCCGTGGTGAGGGTGGCGCCGTTCTCGCGGCGGGTGGTCGGCGGGTCCTGGGCGACCGGCGCGTCCGCACCGGGCACGTCATAGGCCATGACCCGGAACCCGTCGTCGGCGACGACCTGACCGAACACCACCTTGGCGGCGTCGGGCAGCGCGGCGGGCATCCCGAAGTCACCGTAGGTCGCGACGGTGATCCGGCCACCGAACACCGACTGGTAGAACTCCAGAGCCGCGCGAGCCTGACCGTGGAAGTTCAAGTGAGCGACAGCGTTTACCGACATCTGACAGATCCCTTCGGAGTGTTTCGCCACCGGAGGACTCCGGCGACAAATTCCACCCTGTCAGCAGTACCGGTCAGGGAACGTCCGCTATTTGTGGCAGCCTGGACACATGCCGATCGCATCGTCGACAGCGACCTCCCGCCGCCTGCTCTCGCTGTTGTCGTTGCTGCAGGTCCGCCGTGACTGGCCTGGAATGCTGCTCGCCGAACGGCTGGCCGTGAGCGAACGCACGGTTCGCCGCGACGTCGAGCGGCTGCGCGAACTCGGCTACCCGATTCACGCGGTGAAGGGACCCGAGGGTGGTTACCGGCTCGACGCGGGCAGCGAGCTGCCCCCGCTCCTGTTCGACGATGAGCAGGCGGTCGCGCTCGCGGTGGCGTTACGGATCGCAGTCGGAACGGGAGCGGGTATCGAGGAGGCGGCCGCACGCGCCTTGACGACCGTGCGGCAGGTCATGCCCTCCCGCCTGCGCCAACGCGTCGACGCCCTCGAGGTGATCGCGGTCGAACCGGGCGGGCGCAGGGTAGATCCCCAGGTCGACACCGCCGTTCTGCTCGCGCTGAGCGCCGCCGTCCGGTCCGCGGAGGAGGTGCGGTTCGACTACCGGTCAGTGGCAGATTCACCGCATCCGGGGTTGCAACCGGCACGGCGGGTACATCCGCACCACCTCGTGGCTCGGGGTGGTCGCTGGTACCTGATCGGATGGGATCCCCAGCGGCACGATTGGCGGATACACCGTGCCGATCGGATGGCACTGCGCGTCCCCAACGGGCCACGCTTCACCCCACGCCAAGTACCAGGTGGCGACGTCGCCGCGTTCCTGTCCGCCCGATTCAAAGGCTCCGACAGCGCCGACAGCTGGCCCTGCCGGGGCGAGGTGATCCTCGATCTCCCCGTCGCACAGGTGGCACCGTTCGCCGGCGACGGAACCGTCGAGGAACTCGGCCCCGCACGAACCAGACTCCTGACCGGCTCCTGGTCCTGGCCCGCACTCGCCGCGACGCTGGCACGATTCGACACCGAAATCGAAGTGATCGGCCCGGACTCACTGCGTGACGCTTTCACCGCGCTGTCCCGGCGAGCCGCGCGGGCCGCACGCCCGAGGTCATGAGCACGTTCGAAACATATGCAGCGAGGACGAATTCTCACAGATCAGGAGTCAACCAAGACCGGCCTGCAGCAATGGTGAGGTAGGTTGTGGCGGCCATGAGGAGTCGCGATGAGGTCACGCACCGAATCGATCAGGTGTTCACGGGCTCGCTGCCGCTCACCGAGGACGAACTCGCACCGCCGAGTATCGACGCGCCGTACGTCATCGCGCACTTTCACGGCCGCTCGCGGGCAGATATCGATCGCGCGAGCTTTCTGCCCAGTCTGCACATGGAAGACTTCACGTACATGACCGCGCAGGCCGTCGAGTACTACCTCCCGGCGGTGCTGAAGCTGATGCTGATCCAACCGTACGACTTCGAGCTCTGGATCTTTCTCAGCAGCTATCTCCGCAGTGCGCGACGCGACGACGAGACGACCCTGCGCGGCCTCCGCCCCGCACAGCACGCCGCGATCGCGGACTGGCTCGAGTTCCTGTCCCGCGAGATCGACGAAATGATCGGATTCGATCGCAAGGACGCCGCGAAACTGGCGCGGCTCTATCGGCAGCTCGCGAACGCTGCGGCGTAGACAGGCGCTCGCGCGTTCGAACTCCGAGATCACCTCGGCCACGGTCTCCTCATCGCCCACGCGGGAACCGCCATGTGCCCACAGCGGGCCGTCGCAGTCGGCATCGATGAGCTGTCCGAGCGTGCGCTGGAACCACATTCGGTCGGGCCAGCAGCATTGGCTCGCCGTTCGCCAACGGCGCCCCTAGTTGGGCAAGAAGCGACGAGCCCAGTCGGCGAACTGCTGCCCGAATTCCGCCTGTGCCGTAGCGACAACCGCCTCCGGATTCTCGGCCACCGGCAGGCCGAAGTGCTGTGCGAGCCAGGCCGTGTACTCGGCGTGGCCCGTGCTGTGCGGTTCGTCCGACTCGCGCCAGAATGAGACTTCGTCCCAGTCCACCATGATCTCCGAATCGAAGCCGATGAGCTGGAAGAGCTCCCGCACATTACGTGCGACCACGTGCAGTCCACCCTCGTCCCCGAAAACCACAACAGGCAAGGCAGTGAGTTCCGCCTGGTCGTTAAACCGCCAGAGCGCATAGAACGAACCAGAACCATTCGCCTGCGCGAAGGGAACCAACCGGGTGGTGAACTCCGGGTTCTCCGACCAAGCCTCGAGCTCGGAGGTACTCCCGTACTCGAGCAACCCGAATCCGTTGGCGTAGTTCTCGAAGCCGATCCTGTCCTGCAGGTCCTTCAACAGGTTGAGCTCCATAACAGGGCAGTACACGGTACCCATTACCTCTCCATCAGGAGATCCCGTGGGGGTACCTGCCGGCCTCCAGCGAAGCCGCCAGCGCCTCCAGGGATCACTGTCCGATCATCGTAGCTAGACGAGAATAGGGACCGCATCTACGGAACTCGAGTATGGCGATCGTGGCACACAGTCTGAGATGATCGAACCCGGATGCCTCGTTGACCGACTCATCTTCAGCACCAAGACCATTGAGTGTTCGGGACGGTCGAGGTCGACTGCCGCGATAGGAGTCATGGGGTGGTGGCGACAGAAGCGATTTTCGGCTTCGTTGGTGTGGCGCTCGGTTCGTTGTCGACGTCGGTACTCACGATCTACAAGGAGCGATTCACGAGTCGTCGCGAGGCGGCCGCGCGAGATGTTCAGTTCGAACGTGAGCGCCAGTTGGCGCGCAACACCTTTCAGCGCGAGAGTGTTCTCGCACTTCAGGTTGCACTCGCGGACTTGATCAACGCCGCTGACGTCGAGCTCGACCGCGTCCTGACGATCTTCAAGGAGTCGGGCCAGTGGCCAGCACGCCAGTGGGAAACCCCCACCGCGGTGGGCTGGTCCGACGCCGTCCTCCGGTTCGAGCAGGCGAATGCTCGTGTGTTCGATGACCAGTTGCAGACTTTCGCGACTGAGGTACGTCGTGCGGCATACGACTCGGTGTGGGCCGACAGCTTCGAATCCGCAAAGGACAATCACACTCGCCTGGTTCCGCTCCAGACGGAGTTCCAACGTCATGTGGCGAAGGCACTGCCGTCACTGTATTGAGACGACCCCTCTCCCTCGGGCGTGCCTGGCGACTCGCACATCCGGGGAGCGCGGTGGTCCACCCATGGTCGCGACTGTTGTTGCCATATCAGGCGAACTTCGTTGAATCTCCCGCGATTACTCCAGGCCCCTATCGGCGGGAGGCACTGGTGGCGGACGAGCACTTGCTGTCGGCGCCGCAGCAGCGGCCATCCTGGCCGTCGTCGAAGCCCCTCAACCACGGCAGCGACATCCACGCCACGGTGCGCGCCGCGATCACCCCGCCGCCGACATCGACACGGTCGTGCGGATCGTTCAGCTCGATTTGATCGGCACCACATCGGCATACCAGTCGCCTACTGACACCGCACCCGCCTCACCCGGTTCAATAGTCACTTACTCCAGCTATACCGGTCTCCGCGCCAGGGACATTCTCGTGGCGATCGACGGACGCCCGTCGCGACCGCGACCGATATCCAGCCCTCATGGTCGAGCACACCATCGGCCGACGCGTCGAGGTCACCGTGTGGCGCAACGGCGCGCTGGTCGACGTCGCCGCCGTTCCGCGAGAACTCGCCGACGGGCCCTACTAGGTGGCCGTGCCGTGTGCGCCGTCGCCGCGGGCTTCGATCGCCTCGACCGACTTCCTGAGCTCCTTCCCCAGGATGCGCGTGCCGAAGGCTCCGAGCACGATCGCGAGCAGCCGTCCCTTGAGGTTCTTCCCGTCGCGGACCACGACGACGTCCACGTCGGTCGTCCCAGCGGACTGCTGGGTGAGGGTGTAGGTGTGGCCAGAGGCGCCGCCCCACAGGTTGGAGTCGGTGGTCGTCATCAGGACGCGGTGAGGGTCGGTCCAGTCATAGTGCAGGCGTTCCCAGATGCCGCGCGAGCCCTCCGTGACGTCGGCATCATGAGGGCCTTCGTGGTGCACCTCGAGATAGTTGTCCGCGCTGTTGCCGAAGAGTTCCTTGCGGCCCGGGCCGAAATCGGTGAGGCCGGCGAGGAACTGCTCGGGCGTCGCGGTGGTGGTCTGGTGGAGATGGATCGTGGTCATGGCGCCTTCCCCGTGGAGTTGGATGATGCGACTGCATGACGGCCTGGATGGCGTCCCCACGTACGTCGGCAGCCTGCGTGGAGATGCCGGCCCTGTAGTCGAGGGTAGTCCGCCACCGCCCGCGCGGGGGTTCGGGAGATCGGTACCGCGTCCGCCCGCAACCATCCTGCGGTCGAACAACTCGGCGCCATCCCGGTCGACTACCGGGGTGACGTGCCGGAACAGGTTCGCGTAGCCCTCGCGCCAGGTGTCGACGACGAATCCACCGTCTGCGGTGAACAGACGGGGCAGTACACAAATCCGGTCAGGGCCAACCGCCGGCAGCGAGCCCGACTGCGACCTGGCGGAGTTCGGATTCGGCTGGCCAGGCACGTCGAGCCGGTCGGTGCCATACTGCCGAGATCGGGCAGGCGAGGTTGACCGTTCGCCGACAGGCCGCGACCACGGGTTATGGCGAACGAAGAGGAAACCGCATCAGTGAGGTCGTCACTCGACTCGAGCAGCGCTACCCCCAGATCGACGCTGACACCGTTGCCGACATCGCCCGCAGCGCCTACCAGCATTTCTCGACGGCGCCGGTTCGGGACTTCGTTCCGCTTCTGGTCGAACGCAACGTCGATCGGGTCCTGTCGAACTCCAGTTGAGCGGTCGGCATGAGCCGCCAGGACGACGATCCCGACGTGGCTCAAGCCCGGGAATTCGTCGAGATGCTCACCGCGCACGCGGCGAGGCTCGAAACCGACATGGCACTGGCCGGCTCCCCGCAGCAGCGCGCCGCGTGGCAAGCCGACCTGCGCCAGATTCGCCGTTTCGTCGACGGTCTGCACCGCCGGTTCCCCGGCCTGGCCGACGACTAGTTCGACCGCCACGCCGAGCGGCGGCTTCACCGCATCGTGACGCAGCCGCCCTACGGTATGCATTCCAGCCCCGAATCCCCTACCAGCAACGACTGCGAAGTCGACGTCGTCTTCTCCCCGGGGGCGTCAACTCGATGAACAGCTCCGCAAGAACAGGGTGAGGTCGCCGTGCTGGTTGGTCGTGAGGTCGAACGGGATCTGGTGACGGCGTTCGTCCGCGGGCAGACATCCGAAGCCGTGTTGGTCATCCGGGGCGAGCCAGGGGTCGGCAAAACAGCGGTGCTGGACATGGCGGCAGAAATCGCCGCGGCGGGGGCAGCCAGTCAAGTTATGCATTTAAGGTATCAATGGGCGGATGGCCCGCCCGAGTCGATCTGGAGGTGAACGATGAACGAGACACTGAACATCGAGCCCGCCGAGATCTATGAAACCCCGCTGCTGGGTGAGGTCGGCGACTTCGCCGACCTCACCCAGGGCGCACCAATCGGCCCTGTCGAGGGCACTCATTCGTACATGAATGGCGCTGATTCGTACATGTATTAGGGCCGCAGCCAGCAGCTGAAGTGAACTGAGGTGCCGGTCCGCGGCCGTCCGCGGGCGCGGACCGGCACCCATCGACCCCGACGGGCAGGACGGGTTCGTTCATCGAAGAAGCAGGCGAGATGTCAGGAGCTGACTGCGAGGTGAGCGATACGTCGGCGTGCTGGTTCGTGATCGTCCCGGACCGGGCAGCGCTACCTGCCGTGCTGACCCGGTTGCGGGAGCGGGCCGACCAGGTGGTGTCCTACCCGTCGGGGCGGCCGTGGCTGCTGGGTTCCTGGCCGCCCCAAAAGATGCGCCTAGCAGTGGTGGGCGGGCGGATGCTGGCAGTGGTGGGCACCTCCTCGGCGACCACCGCAGACCTGACCGCCCGCCTCAAGGGTGTGCACGCGGTCGCGGACCTGGAGGCGGCGCTAGGCGGTGTCCATGGCAGCTTTCACGTGGTCGCGGCCCTGGACAGACATGTGTACGTGCGTGGGAGTGCCTCCGGGGGGCGTCGCGTATACCGGACAAGTATCGAGGGGGTGACCGTGTGCGCGGACCGGGCGCGGACCCTGGCTTGGCTCACCGGTGCCGACCCGGACACCGCCCAGCTCACGGCCCGCCTCGCTGTCGGGTTGCCGCACCCGTTGGCGGGTGCGGCGATGTGGCACGGCGTGGACACCGTCACGCCCGGTGAGGCGCTGCACCTGGACCCAGACGGGGCCTGCCGCACCATCAGGTGGTGGCACCCCCCGGCTGCGGACCTGCCCCTGGCGCAGGCGGCCAGTCGCCTGCGTGAGGCCCTGCGTGACGCGGTGGCGCTGCGGGCTCGCCCGGGCTGGGTGCTGGCCGCGGACCTGTCCGGCGGCATGGATTCCACCTCATTGTGTTTCCTGGCCGCCGAAGCCGGCGCCCGCCTGGTCACCGCGACCCTGCACTGGAGCGCCCCCGGCAACCTCGACCACCACTACGCCCGCTACGCCGCCGACCATCTGCCCCACATCGAACACCTGACCTTCCCCTCGGACGAGCTGCCCAGCTGCTTCACCGGCCTGGACCAGCGACACGACCCACTGGACGAACCCTCGGCCCTGTTGCGCGACGGGGAGATCCAGCGCCACCTCGCCCACGCGATGCGCGCCCGGGGAGCCACGCTGCGGCTGTCCGGTCACGGCGGCGACCACGCCGTCTCGCCCCCCGCCTCCTACCTCCACGAGCTGCTGCGCCGCAACCCCCGGCTCGCACTGCGCCACACCGCAGGGTTCAAGGCCCGCCACCGCTGGCCGCTGGGCGCCACCGCCCGGATGCTGCTGGGCGGCGGCTCCTACCCGGCCTGGCTGACCGCGGCCGCCGGCCGCCTCCGCGAACCCGCCGTTTCCGCATCCACGCCCGAGACATGGGGACAGCGGATTGTCCTTCCGGTGTGGGCGAGCACGTTGGCCGCCGACGAGCTCGCCGGGTTACTGTGCTGCGCCGCCGAACAGGCCGAACCGCTGGCCGCCGACCCCGGCCGGCATGCCTGGATCCACCAGATGAGGGAAGCCGGAAGGTTGGCCCGGCTCATCACCGACGCCGGCACAGCGAGGGGGCTGCCGGTCGACAGCCCGTTCTGCGACGACGCCGTCCTGACGGCCTGCCTGTCGGTGCGCACCCAGGAAGCGGGCGACCCCTGGTCCTACAAACCACTGCTGGCCGCCGCGATGAAGGGTCTGGTGCCCGAACACCTCCTGGCCCGCACCACCAAGGACCACTGCGGCCACGAATGGTACGACGGCCTGAAAACCCACTCCCGCCAACTCGCCGACTGGGCCGACACCTCGCATCTGGTGGCCGCGGGCCTCGCGCAGGAGAACGAGCTACGGCGTGTCCTGCTCAGCCCGGGCCTGCACACCGGCGGCTGCGCCCAGTTGGAGTACACCCTGGCGACCGAGGCGTGGCTGCGCGACCTGGCAACCCATCCCGTCCCCGCCTACCTCACCCCTACCAGCCCACATGAGGAGCATCCCGTTGACACAGCTGCGCACTGACGTCTCCTGCTGCCCCACCCAGGACGGCATGGTCCTACTCGACGAACGCGACGGCCGCTACTGGCAGCTCAACACCACCGGTGCCGCCGTCGTCTCGGCGCTGCTCGACGGCGCTACCCCTGAACAGGTCGCCGACCGGCTCGCAGCGACCCGCCCCGTCGACCGCGACCGCGCCGGGGCCGACGTCGCGGCTTTACTCGACCACCTCACCCGCGTCGGCCTGGTGGTGAGCGCCCCGTGAGCCAGATCCTCGACACCGGACAAACCCGCCCACCGCTGGGCCGCCGCATCGCCGCACGCACCGCCGTCGTAGCCGCACGGCTGCTGGCTCACCTCCCGCCCCGGCGCCTGCGCACTGTCCTGCACGTGGCACGCCGCGGATCGGTGCCCGCCGACTACGCCACTGCCCTGCGGGCCCGCCAGGACGTGACCGCCGTCAGCGTCGCGTGCTCGGGCCGGTACTGCCTGCAGCGTTCCCTGGCTACCACCTTGCTGTGTCGGCTCGGTGGCACCTGGCCCATCTGGTGCACGGGAGTACGCACTCCACCCTTTGCCGCCCACGCCTGGGTCGAAGCGCAGGGACGCCGCGTCGGCGAGCCCGAGGACACCGCCACCTACCACACCCTGCTCACCGTCCCCCCATGCTGACCTCGACTTTCCCTGTGCGGGTTTCGGGGGGGCCTGTCGGCTCACCGGCCTCCTGTGTCGGTGTTGCCTGCGCTGGAGTCGACATGTCCGCAAAGGGCCAGGTCGCTGACGACCTTCGCACGTACAGGGACTGGACTACACCGGAGAATCGATCCAGTACGCAAGGAGTGGAATTCGGCTGGATCCGGCAACGCCACCGCCAGCAGCGGATCGAGCACATGCTCGACTGGAATCCCAGATCTTCACGGCGCTGGCCGACATCCGACTGTGGACCAAACACCCGTTCGCGATCACCCGAGCCCGGCCGCTTCCGCTGGAGCGTTCGGAAAACGACCGTTTACCGAACACGCCCGAGCCGCTGTGATGTCCGCATAGGCTGGTAGAGCACTGATCGTCGACTGGCAAGCGGGTCCGTATGACACAGATTCCGTCAATCCTGAGTGCGGTTGCTGCCACCCTGGCCGCCGTCCTGTCATTTGGAACGCTCTACGTCACGGGGCGACGGGAGCACCGGAGGTGGTTCCGAGAGTCCCTCGTCGATGCCTACGTGGAGTACCTCGAGGCGAGCTTCTCCGGTAGTGCCGCACGCACTCTGGAGCTGCGGGCGGTGGGCGACGCTGCTGGCGTTGTCGATCAGAAGGAGAAGGCTGAAGAAGGCCGCAGCCGCGCGATGGCGAGCTTGAGCAGGCTGCGTCTGATCGCGCCGCGTGAAGTCGTTGTCGCGGCTGAGAAATTGCATCTCGCCGATATGGATGTGATGGCCGCCGCGTTCAATGGCTCCGTCCCGCCGGACGATACGTGGCGCGCAGCACGACAACGGCAACAGCAGCATCGGGACCGGTTCATCGGCGAGGTCCGGAAGTCTCTGGGAGTGGGGAGTCAGTCCAACGTGACTCTCAGCGGCCCATGGAGGTACAGCGCCCGGGACGGGCAAACTGGACCTGCGTTGATGGGCTGACCTCAGAAGAACTCGGGTCGGTCTCCGCGCAACGGTTGCGTCAGATCCCGCAGTTTGGGCGACCATGATTCGGTGGATTAGACCAATGAAGGCGCCCCGTCTGGGTAGAACATGGGCAACCGAAGAAGCGGATTCCCGTGGCGTTTCGGGTTGCCCGGTACTGCCGCCGCCGTGCGCTGGTGCAGTACTGGCCCTGGTTCGGGGGTGTAGTGGGGTTCATTGTTCCGGCGGCTGTGGCGGCGGGGAGTGTTTCTTCGGCCAGGGTGGCAAGGCGCTGAGTTCGAGGTATATCGGGAGCCCCGATGATCCGTGCCGGCGTGGACGCAGTCCCACGAGTCGGTGGTGTCCATCTCACTCCATGTGGTGGCGACCAGAGTTCGTCGCGAAGTCCTGACGGTGGTAGCCGACTCGCTGACATTCGGGGAGGCAGGCATCGCGACGGCCGTGCCTGGCTGCCGCACCGAAAGTGATAATCGCGCGGAAGCTTTCGGGTGTCTGGCTGGGGACAACGAGGAGCTGGCCTTCGCTGCGATGGAGGGTGGCTTGGTGCGACATGGGGTCTCCGATTCCGATGCGGCGGACCAGGTAGTACATGGGCCGCCGATGGCTTATGGTCGTGCTCGCGTTCATGTCGAGCGCATCGAGAGAGAGGTAGAAATGGCTGTGGCCAGCACTGAAAGGCACACACTCATCGGTGATGTGCACCTGCTGCTCACCGACGATCAGGGTCGGATTCTGTTCGGTCGGCGAGCTGGTACCGGGTACGCCGATGGCGCGTTCCACCCGCCTTCGGGGCATCTCGAGGCCGAGGAGTCGGTGGTCGAGGCGCTGCGGCGTGAAGCCGCCGAGGAGATCGGTGTGCACATCGCACCCGAGGACGTCGAGTTCGCGCACATCATGCACAACAGCTCGTCCGGCGGTCGCGTCGCGTTCTTCTTCCAGGTCCGGCAGTGGGAGGGCGAACCGACGAACATGGAACCCGACAAGTGCGATGCGCTGGAATGGTTCACGGCCGACGCGCTGCCAGCGGACATGATCCCCTACTGCCGGGAAGCACTGGGCCATATCTCCTCCGGCAAGTCACTGTCACTGTTCGGCTGGTGACAGGTGACGGTGGGGACCGTTACCTCTCTCTCACCGGTCCCCACCGTCGCTAGACCTCGTCAGATGAGCTGCCACTCATCGAGCGAGGCGATCAGTTCCTCGAGGCGCTGCAGGGACATGCGTTTCTCCGCAGCGTCTTCGAGGGATTCCTTCGTGGCCCCGAATTGCCACCAGGACTCGCCGTTCTTGGCGTCCATGACCAGGAACCGGTCCTTGATGGCAGGGCCGCGCAGCACCAGCGACACGGTGCCGGGTTCGGCGACCACGGCGTGAACAGCGCTGTGGTGCAGCGCGTAACTGGCCCCGACCCGTTCCTGGCGCACGTGCACCGCGCGCAGGCTCGAAACGTCGATCTCCGTACCGAGTTCGACGTCACCGTAGAGCCGGTGCCGGTATTCGCCACGCAGGATGCGGCTGGCATAGGTCCAGCGGTGGTTGTGCGGGCGATCGTGGTAACCGGGCCCGAAGATGTGCAGGCGCAACCGGATCCCGGATTCGAGGTCGTCGTGCAGGACGATCTTGTCGAGAATGTCGTAGTGCTCGCACAGTGCGGCGAGATCGGGGTTGTCGGGCAGCGTGGTCAACGCGCGGCGCAGCAGATACTTCTGGGCGGCGAGCAGTTCGAAGGACTTTCGGGTAGCCGACTCGACGGCCTCCACGTCGTTCCAGTCGAGGCAGCGCAGCGGTTCGATGACGGTTTCCATGGTGTGCATTGGGGTCTCCTATTCGGGTTTCGCGCTGGACTTCCACAGTCGGCAGACCGGCACGATGTCCGGGTAGGCCGAGCACGACGAAGCACCCATGACCAGTTCCTCGGCTGGGCAGCCGCCCATGCACGCCGATTCCTTGCAGCCGCCGCAGGCGCTGCCGACGAGAGGTTTGGTGAACAGATCGAACTCGTTGACCTCGCTGTCGCGGTTGAGCAGCACCTGGCCGTCGCGCATCGTGGCGTAGTAGGTGTCGGTATCGAAGAGGTAGCTGCACACGTAGCAGCGGCCGTCGGGGAAGATCGAGATCCGGTCGAGGGTGCGGCCGATGCAGCCCTGGTAGCCCTCTTTGGCGTAGCGGTCCATCTGGTCGCGGCGCGCGTAGGTCGGCTGGAACCACACCCGTGACTTGTATTCCGGCGCAACGAGTTCGAGCCTCGTGCAGAAGTTCACCCACTCAAGGGGGTTCATCGCCATGTCGGCGTTGCCGTGGCCGGTGCCGATGGTGGAGAACACGTGGAACTTGACCAGGCTCGCGCCGATGTCGTCGGCGATGTCGAGCAAGCGCAGGACATCACCCTCGTTGGCTTTGTTGACCGTGCAGATGATGCGAGTGTCGAACCCGCGCTCGCACAGTTCGGCGCTGGTCTGCATCGCCTGGTCGAAGGTGCCCTCACCGCGGACGGTGTCGTGGGTGGCCGCGCTGCCGCCGTCCATGCTGACCTGAACGTAGGCGAAGTCCTCAGGGGTGAGCTGGGCGAACTTCTTGCGGGCGATGGCCTGGGCGTTGGTGGTGGTGATGACGTGGCCGTAGCCGATGGTCCTCGCCGCCCGGATGGCGTCGATGTACCAGGGGTGCAGGGTCGGCTCACCACCGAGGATGGTGAGCTTGTCGCCGCCGAGCTGCCGCCAGGTGGTGAGGGTGTCGACGATCTGCTGCGGGGTCATCTTCAACGCCCGCTCGAGCCGCTCGCCCATGTAGCAGTGCTCGCACCGCAACTGGCAAGCCTCGGTGATGTAGAGGTAGACGTTGCGGAACCGGCCATAGGAGACCTTGTCGACACGATGTGGTTCGCGCTGTCCGGCGTTGCGCGGCATACGGGCGTGGCCGTAGGTGTCGGGCCGGAAAGTCGGGAGTCCCAGAGGGGTTGTGCTGGTCATGCGGTGGTGCTCCTCACGATGAGCAGGGGCTCGACGATTCGTGCGAGGGTCGCGGCGTCGTCGGCGCCGTCGACGGAGTTGGTAGGGATGCCCGCACGGTCGAACGCGGTACGCACGTCCTCGACCGTGTCGTCGTGGCGTCGAGTGCGGGCGGCGAACAGTGTCGGAGCGTCGCCTCGCCGCGGGTGCAGCAGCGAGCCACAGTTCACGCAGGTCCATCCGCCGAACGTCGACGCGGTGGCGGGCAGGCGCGGATCGGCGGCCGGATCGCGCTCACATCGGTGACAGACTCGACGTGCTCGCGCCCTCTTACGTCTGGCCGGCGCGTCGAGCACGAGCTCGATCGGCTCGACGGCACAGCCAGGTGCGAGCTCCCGCGCTATCTCGAGCAGCGCCTCGACCTGCTGGCCCGTGCCGGGATAGTTGTCCAGGAGCACCGTGTGGATCCGGGAATCGGTGGCCACGGTGCTCAGATACTGGCGCACCGCCGGATTAACGACGTCATCGTCGATCCAGCCGAGGTCGCGCGGGCCGTGGCTGGCGGTCTGCCTGACCACCTCGGGCGGCACGTGTTCGCGCAATCTGAACACGTGCCGGTCGGGATTCTTGCCCAGCGCCAGCGTGAGCGTTGTCTTTCCGGATGCCGGTGGCCCGAGGATCGGCACCAACAGTGATAGCGCCATGTCGCCCCTTCCGCAGGATTGATATCGGACACACCGACGATCGCCGCGTCGATAGCGAATTGGCTATACACACAACGAGTCTCGGGAATTCCGGCGTATGCAGAAGGCGCATATGGGCTGGGTAGAGCCGGTGGTACCGTCGGAAAAACCGTTGGGGACGGCCATGATCGCGGAACGGGGCGGATGATGCGGACGACCAACAACGCGCGCGAATGCCCGATGTGCGGGACTCGGTTGTCCCGATTCAACACCGGTACGGCATGCAGTAGTTGCGCGCGCGAAAAACCCGCTGTCGGCGCACCGGTCATGCCCGCCGAGTTCTGGGCCAGCGATCACATGCGCGACGCCTTGGCCTCCTGGCACATGGGCCGGGTGATCTTCGCCTTCCGCACCCACCCCATGCACAAGTCCCCGATCACCCAACTCGACGTCGCCAACTGGCTCGACATGTCCCAGGCGACCTTGAGCCGGATCGAGTCCCGCGAAGCTCCCGAAAAGATGTCCAAGCTGGTCCAATGGGCAACAGCTCTGCACATCCCAGAGGAACTGCTGTGGTTCCGACTCCCCCGGCAGAACGCGGCAACCGAGGTCGACCGTCGCCAGCTGCTCGTCCTCGCGGCAGCGGCCGTCGCCTCGGCCACCACCGAAGACATCCTCCCCAGCAGCAGCCCCGCCACCGACGACTTCGACGCCTCGGTGCCCGCCATCGAAACAGCCTTCTGGGCAGCAGGCAACATCGGAAACGATCAGCCGGTCCGCGAGATCGGCGAACTCGTCGCGCTCGCCCGACGCATCACCAAACTCCAAATGGCCTGCGAATACGCGAAACTAGGCCCCTTGCTGGCACCGGCGATCACCGATCTGTACCGCCAAGCCCACAGCGGAAAGCCCCGAGACCGCCGCGCCGCGTGGGATGCGTTGGCCCAGGTCGCTTCCGAGACCTCGGTGGCACTGCGCGCACGCGGCTACTTCGCCGTCGCCTGGTCAGCCGCGCAAGCAGCCGAATCCGCTGCCAAACGCATCGACAGCAGACAAGGCATCGCCTCGGGCGCCTACGTACGCAGCCAGGTACTCCTCGCCCGACCCGAGTCCCTCAAGGCTGCCCTAGACTGCGCCGTGCACACCGCCGCCCAGGTCGGACCCGACGCAACTACCGCCCCCGAGATACAAACAGTCGGAATGCTCCACCTCCAAGCCTCTTTGGTCACCGCCACCATGGGCGCCAGCCCCCACGATCACCTCGCCCAGGCCGCCGAGTACGCGGCTCAACTCGACCGCGCGACCATCGACGATCCCACCACGATCGTCGGCAACGTCTCCTTCGGCTCGGCCAACGTGGCGTTGTGGAACATGACCGTAGCCATGGAAGAAGGATCCCCGGAACGAGTGCTCGATCTCGCCCACCGCCTCGACCCTCGATCGTTGCCGACCGTCGGCCGCGCCGCACAGTACTTCGTAGAAGTCGGGCGTGCCGCCGCAGCCCGCGACGACCACACCATGTCCCTGGACGCACTGTTACGAGCGGAGCGCATCGCGCCACAACAGGTCCGCAACATGGACACGGTGCAGGAACTAGTGGGCCACATGATGATCAAGGCCGGACGCGACCTCGTCACCGGTGACCTCGGCAAACTCGCTTCCCGGGTCGGTGCCGTGGCGCTGTAGGCGAAGACGCATCACCCATTGCCTGCCATGATGGGGACATGGGTGAGCGCACAAGAGTTCTGTACGCAATCGTGACAGGAGCCGGTGGGGCAGGGGACGTCGGGGAACTGGTGACCCTCGCGCAGGCAGACGGTTGGGACGTGTGTGTTCTGGCCTCCCCCAACGGCGCTCGATTCATCGACACCGAAGCACTCGCGGCACAGACCGGATACCCCGTTCGGTCGGAGTTCAAGATCCCCGGCACCAAAGACCTGCTGCCGCCGCCCGACGCGGTCATCGCCGCGCCGCTGACGACAAGTTCCATGGCGAAATGGGCAGCGGGAATTGGCGACACACTGCCACTGGCTCTGCTGGTCGAAACGACCGGAGCCGGGCTACCAGTCGTAGCGGTTCCGCACGGACGAGCAGCTCAATTCCAGTTCCCGCCAGTCGCTGCCGCACTGTCAAACCTCACCGACTGGGGCGTGCGCTTCATCCGGGTCAACGAAGGCGAACCGGTGCCGTGGGCAGCAGCTCTGAAAAGCCTCGGCTGACTATGTCCAACATCGGAAGGCCGGCACGCCTGTAGCCTGGCCATGCACTCACATAGGGCGCGCGGGTGCTTGCACACCAAGGCCTTACCCGCCCACTCGCCGGGGGCTGCTGCATTGATAGGTCACACTGTCACCTCGTCGTGCAGCAGCCCCTCTGGCTCCGCTTGCTGGCGTCAAGCCTATTGCCGATCCAAGCACGAGCTGCTTTGGTGATCACGCCGCCCGCCACGATGAAGGCATGATCGACCAATACCTGCCTGTTGATCTCGGGGTAAAACACCTCATGGGCACCTTCGAAAGTTCGGAGTCAATGACAGCCGGGTCACGATCGAATGGTGACATCCACAGCCCCGTTTTCGCTGAACCATTTCTTGAGCTCAAGACCCGCGAGAACCATAGCCGATTTCACTCCGACATCCACTGGACCAATTATGGACCCCGAAGCGCCTGCCACCGAACATCCGCCCATTCGTGCGTCCGAAAAGTCTGTCGAAGAAAACTCGCAGCCTCGCAGATCGGCGGATCCGAGATCGGCATCCGCAAAGCTTGCGCTCCGCAAGTCAGCACCAACCAGATTTGCACGCCGGAAGTCCGAATCCTCGAAGACCGCGCTCTGAAGACGGGCATCACAGAAAATACCACCAGATGCCGAACAGCCACGACCTTCGACCTTGCGGAGATCGCTACGACTGAAATCAGCATTACGCAAATCGGCCGAAATCATCCACGCTGTATACAGATCCGCATCGGATACACATGCCGAAGTCAGATCGGCCCCATTCAAGGACGCGCCCTCCAAGAACAAACCCGATACATCAGAGCGGGAAAGGTTCAGACCGTCCCCATTGAAGAGATTGGATGTCGACATCGATATCGACACCGGTGGCAATTGATCCAGATAGAGCCCCAGAGCCGCTTGAGCCGCAGGGTCAGAAGGCCAACGCTTGACATCGCTCCTGGTCCGGCCATAAATCAACTGCCCCATACTACTTTTCCTTCCCACTCGGGATGTTCAGAAACTAGTTGTTCCAATCGCGCACGCCGCGCTGGCGACATTCCGTCAGGATCAATTAGGACATTCTCATCGTCAGCGAGGTCTTTATTGATCATCTTGACAAATTTCTCATCAGATTGAGGGTCACTGATCTCCTGACCAGCATTTGGCCGGTACGATGGCTGACTGTCAGGGGAGCTCTTCACGTCCCAGCGCTGGCCCGTCGCATCTACGAACTCGCCCATATCTTCATTATTCGGCCCCGGTTGAGCACGCGTTATAGGCCCTGGAATCTTGCCATCACGTTCCGCTTGCAATCCTACCTCAGCTTCTCTCTCCGATGCCGGATTGGACTTTCCATTTTTCGCGGGGTCCTTCGACAACTCATCGTGACGGGCTTTGTACTCAGGCGTCCCGGGCGTGTTCGATTTGTTCTCTGAACTCTTCCCGATTACCTCGGTGTTCGTGGCAGTGATCACTATCGGCAACTCGACAATGGTCAGAAGGTCGCCGTTTGTCAGGTTAGCAGTGGTGAAAGTGAGGGTGCTGAGGGTGGTGAGGAATGTGTTGGCGGGTCCGGCTATGGCCCAGGCGGCGTCGTTGAGGAAGTCGATATCTATCTCGACTTTGTTGTCGTTAGGCGACTGCGACTGCTGCTTGCTCGGCGCCTTTTCCTTCGCTGGCTGCTCTTTGACATTTACCATCGAACGCCCGATCGAGATTGCGGTGACCACAACTACCGCTGCGAACTGAGTATTGATATCGGCGCGCATTTTCGTCAAGGCTACATTGTGGGCTCCGACCGCGTTGGCGATGTCGTGGGCGGCGGTACGGATTTCGCGGAGTTTGTCAGCGAGCTTGCGAAGATTGGCTGTATGGTTCGGGATGTCGGCCGGGACTTTAGGTCCGAAGCCTTGTTCCAGCCCGGAGGCGACGGTTAGTAGCCGGGCCACGCCGTACTCGAGAGGGTCTGAATTGGCGAAGGTCTTCCACATAGTTACGGCGCGTGCGAGTTTGTCGGTATCTCCATCGGGGACTTGGCCGCCGGTGACAAACGTGGTGACCTTGTCCTGCAGTTCGGTCCAGTCTGTCTGAAGTCCGTTGGTATAGGCTCCTGATGACGCGATACCGACTACTGCGCCCGCGCCGTAGGGTAGCTCGGACGGGATGCCGGTGGGCAACGATGGCGGGTCGCCCTTGTTGGTACTGCGGTTGGCTGTGTATTCCCCGGACTTCCAGTTGTAGCTGGACGCTGTCAGTATGTCCCCGAAGTGTTGCAGGGCTCGCGCGAAGTTGGTCGCGACCATTGTCAATGCGGCGGCACGGTCGTCGTAGGCTTTCGACCACGACTTGACTGCTTCATAGCCGCCGGCCATCGCGCTTGTTTCTAAGAGTACGGTTTGCGGCGTTTCGTAGACGGTTTGGAATTTCTTCGACAAGTCGTAGCATGCCGCGGCCGCGCTGTCATAGGACTGCGGCGACACTGCGCCCATAGAAGTCAGCCACCGCTCATTCTCAAGTTGGCTTCCGCTGCCGCACTGTAGGCGTCGCGGGCTGTGACGGCGGCATCGTACATCTGGGTGAGCCCTTCAATTACCGTGGCAGCCCCGGTAGCCCATTCTCGGTAGACCTCCTCTTGGGCGTCGGCAGCGGCCCCCTGCCAGCTTTGCTGGATGGAGGCGATTCGGTTGTTGATACCGTCGAGGCTTTCGGTGAGGAAGCCGATGAATCCATTGGCGCGACTGATGAGCTGGTCCAACTCATCGATGTCGAAGGTGAAGTCGCGGGAGTCGTCCATCACATGTTCAACTGCGGTAGGTCGAGCGAACTCAAAGCATCGGAGTTCGAGACGTCTTGACTGACAACGGCTTTGCTCGCGATGCCCAGAAGTTCGCCCATCGTCGCGAGGGCGTTCAATACGTCTGCGGCACCCTTCTTGGTTTCAGTCCAGCCGTCCCCGAACGCCTCTGCCGCCGCACCGCTCCAATTGTCCAGGACAGTCGATACCTCGCGGTCAAGCGTGCCGAGTCCGTTGATCAGGGACTCCGCGACCTGCTGGATATAGACACCAGCATCGGTCACCTCACCCGGCACGATCGCGAAAACTGTTCCAGAAGTATCGTTTTCACCCGCCATGCTTCCCCCCGTTCTCACGCCATCGGAGTCAGCCTAGACACGGCAGCGTGGGGCTGCAACAGACGAGGTCTCTGCCCAAAGGAATCGAGCCCGGCCAGTATGACCGGGCATTCCGGGCGATTCGCCCACTGACCGAGCACAAGGCGTTCACGCTACTGCCCGACGAATTGTAGGATTGCCGGTCGCGACGGGTTCGGATCCGACGCCGGTGCGGAAGTTGCCGAGGTGGCGGGCACTTGGGCAGGTCGCCCGGTCGATCGCCGAAGCCATCAACCGGGCCCGAGTGACTCAGACGTCCTGAACTCGCCCGAAGGTGGTCACAGTGTCGCCGGAGTCGCTGACCACGGTGACATAGGGCTGGATGCTGGCGGGACCGACGACCCCGGTCACCGTGCCGAGATGTGGACGATGCTGATCTTGCCGGTCGCGCCGCTGATCTTGCCCGAGGCCGCCTCGACCCCGCAGCAAATCCCCAGGTCACACGCGTTCTCATCTTGGATATGCCCCGCCGTGGGCACATCCAAGATGAGAACGCGATAGGATCGGCACCGGCCAACCGAGATCGCTAGATCGTGTAATAATCCGCTATGACCAGGCGTTTTCCGGTTGCCCATGTTTTGTGTGTCCTGCCGAGGGCACGAACCTGCGACATCATTTCCGCAGGTCAACGGAATCTATCCCGCAACGCCCAGGAAGGCTCATCACCAAAGCCCAGGCCAGTCGCGTTTGCCCCGCTGGAGCAGTAGGGCACAGCGAACATGGGAACGCGTCGGTCAACAGGGCATTTCCCCGCGCCCGATGCTGTTCGCCACGTGGCGAGAACGTGCACTCCCGCGAATTCAGCGAACAGGGTTACCGTCTCGCCTGTGACCATGTGGAAGGATCGACCGCACCGGGCCACAGCCCGGACCGTCATAGCCATGACGAAGACTGTCCGCGAACTGGGCTGTGGGCGATTCCATGTTCGGCCGGTGCCGATCAGGAAGGTGCGGTGGGCACGCGTTCTGCCGGAGCAATGCTCAGTTCGTCGGCGCTGAGCCGGCGGACATTCGCGTCGCGGAGCGTGCGAATGTCCTCGCTGCCGCAGTCGATCCGTGTAGTGCTGAAAGACGCGATACAGATATTGCAGTATCCGCAGACCGGACGATTCCGCGTCGGATGAGATACCACGTTGCGGTAAAGGTGAGGGTCGGCGATGAAAGCGCGAGCTGCCGAAACTGCGTCGACTTTGCCGCTGCCGATCGCCTGCTCGATACCCTGCTTGGTGTGGAATCCGCCGACACAGATCACCGGGATGGAGAGTACCTCGGTGAATTGGGCGGCACTGTCGAGGTTGAAGCCTTCGGTTGGCGGCCGCAGTCGGCCGGCCACACGCTCCACGACTGGTCCGACAGCGAGCATCGCTGCTTTGCGAACGCGGGAGGACGACGCGAGCGGGCCCCGCGTCACACTGTTGTAGACGAATCCTCGGTAGTTCCCCTGCACCATTCCGGGCCATGATTCGTAGTGGCCGCGTGATATCTCGATCGCGTCGGCGCCGAGATCTTGAAGCCAGCGTGCGACCCGGATGAGTTCAGAGGTAGTGCAGGCTCGGCGATACGGCAGGTCATCGGTCCCGTTCATCTTCACCAGAATCGGGAAACGGTCGCCGACTTCGGCACGAACCGCGGCCATCACGTCGAGCAAGAGACGTGCTCGATTCTCGAGCGAGCCGCCGTAATCGTCGTTTCGCCTGTTGGTGTGTGGCGTGAGGAACTGGCTCAGTAGGTAGCCATGAGCGGCGTGGATCTGCAGTCCGTCCATTCCCGCCGCTACCGCTCGGCCCGCTGCCCGCACGAAGGAGTCGACGAAGCCGGGCAGCTCGTCGCGACGCAGGGGGCTGGGCTTGCAGCCGTACATCGGCTCCCGGACGTCCGAGGCAGAGACGATCCGCTCGCCGGGCGCAGCCTTGGCCATCTGTCGGCCACCGTGGTTGAGCTGAGCCACCAGTTTCGTCCCGCCACTGTGCGCCAGACGTGCCCATGCGGCCAACCCGTCGATTTTGTCGTCGGTGTCGATACCTGCTTGTCGTCCTGCCGACTTGCCCTGGCGGGAAACGAAGAGGTTGCCGGTCACGATGAGGGGCGTGCCTGCGGCGACCATCGGTCGATAGAAGTCGAGCAGGTCGTTTGTGACGTAGCCGTCGTCGCTGGCACGGGTCTCGCTGGTGGCCGACTTGTAGAGCCGTCCCGTCACTTCCATCGTGCCGATCTGCAGCGGGGTACCGGGTGTGGGCATCGTGACTCCTAGAGGGTGCGAGCGAGCGGGGAGCCCACGGTCTGGTCGTAGCAGGCGATCGGGAGGCCGCCGGCGACGCCGATGCATTTGTTGCAGTACGTGCAGGCGGGAACCTCGGTTCGGGGTTTGTCGAGGTCCCGGTAGAGGTAGGGGTTGGCGATGAGGCCGCGCGCGGAAGCGACCGCGTCGGTCGCACCCGAACGGATCGCCTCGGCCATCGCGGCCGGTGTCTGGAAGCCTCCGACCGTGATCACCGGGATGTCGAGGGCCTTCGTGAACTCTTGCGCCTGGGGAAGGTTGTACCCCTCGCGGTATGGAAAGGCACGTTCCAGGCCGAACTCGATGACCGGTGCCAATGCGCGAAAGGTCAGCCGCCGGGGCATCGACGCTTCCTGCATCGCCCCTTTCGTCACCTGCGCCGTGACGTACCCGCGAAAGTGCCCGGAGGTTGTGCTCGGGAAAGACGCGAAATGCCCGCGGGTGACCTCGACCCCGTCGAGCCCTTCGTCCTGTAGGCGAAGGGCGAGCTCGATCTGATCGTCGAGTCGCACACCCCCGACGGGGATCGTGTCCGTGCCGTTCAGCTTGATGATCACGGCAAAGTCGGGGCCGACCCGCTGACGCACGGCTCGATAGATCTCGAGCGGAAGCTGCATGCGATTGCGGGCATTGCCGCCGTACGCATCCGTTCGGCGATTGGATTCCGGGCTGAGGAACTGGCTGAGCATGTAGCCGTGGGACATCTGAATCTGGACACCGTCCATACCGGCGTTCTGGGCTCGGGCCGCAGCGGCAGCGAAGGACTCGATGAGTGCGGGGAATTCGTCGAGTCGGAGCGGTCGCGGCATTGTTCCCTGCGCCTTCTCCCGTCTTGCCGAGGCCGAGATGGCCTCGGGAACGCCGGGTGCTGGTCGCACCATCTGCCGGCCACCGTGGTTGAGCTGGGCGAACAACTTCGACCCGCCGGAATGGGCAAGATCGGCCCACTCCTTCAGCCCCGGAAGCATCTGGTCCGAGTGGATGCCGGCCTGCCGGTAGGCCGATTTGCCCTGCCACGACACGAACATGTTGCCGGTGATGATAAGGGGGGTGCCGGCTTCCACCATCGGGCGGTAGAAATCGAGTAGTTCGTCCGTCACAGCGCCATCATCGGTGGCACGCGTTTCGTGCGTGGCCGACTTGAAAAGGCGACCGCCGATGTCGAGCTTGCCGATACGAATCGGAGTGTGCAGCGGTGCGGTGTCCATCAGGCTTCCTGACTCCTTGACTAGTTGAAATACCTTGTAGTAGAGAAACTTCCGATTGCGTTCGGCGAATCTCGCTGGTCAGCGCACACAACGCGTGGTCGTCGGCAGCCGACAGGCACCGTCCGACGCCGGTCTCCGCATTCCTACTTTCATGCTGTTCTGCGTTCTTCCATGACGGAAAGGCCAAACCGGTTTTGCCCCAAGGAAACTCGACATCGACGCATTTCTGGACTCCTCCACCCCGGGCCGGCGTTGGCACGTTGGGCTGATTCGATGATTCGCGCCACACCACCACCTACGGAAGGGGCAATCACACCAATCTGTCAGCATCTTTGTGCACTATGCACCGCACCTCTATGCTCGGTCCATGGAATCGGCCAGGATCAGGCCCGCGGTGGCCGAGTTGATACGTCGAGCGGCCGCAATAGTGTCCGCGGCATCGGCGGAATGGATCGCCGAGATCGACGAGGCGGCGTTCTCGGCTGCCGACATCGCACCCTTCTCCGCCGACCCGGAGGTTCGGGCACTCTTTCTGCGGGACATACACGCCCATGTGCAGCATTGGGCGGCCGCCAACATGAGAGATCCCGGACGCCCCGTCCCGGCATTCGTCGACGATGTCGAAATGGTCGCCAGGAGCCTCGTCTTTCGAGGCCACACCGAGGCCAGCGTCGATGCGTATCGCCTCGGGCACAACGTCGCGTGGCGACGCTGGATGAACATCGCCTTCGATCTGACGACGAATACCGACGACTTGCGCGACATGCTGGATGTCACCGCGGAGTCGATGGGAACCTTCATCGATGAGACCATCACCGCGCTCGCTGTCGGGATCGCCGCCGAACGCGAGCAGCTGCTCCGCGGCCAAGACGCCGCCAGGCTGGAGGCGGTATCGCTGGTCATCGGTGGCGGCGGGGCCAACGTTGCTTCCATCGAACGCGCCCTCGGCTATCGGCTCGATCAGGCACACACAGCGGTCGTGGTGTGGACCACCGACGCTGCGCCGCAGCTGTCCGAACTGGACCGCGTGGTCAACCAGGTAGCACGCCATCTGCGAGCGAGGAGTGTGATACCTGCCGTCGCCAGCGCGGGCACCATCTGGGCCTGGCTCGGCGAAATCGACACGGACCGGTTGAGCTCGATCGAGAGCATCGTCGGTGCGCGGCCCCACTGCCAGGTCGCCGTCGGGTCGACAGGACATGGAATCGACGGATTTCGCACGTCGCACCTGGACGCTGTCAGGACGCAGCGGATGATGGCGCGCCTGGACACCGGTCGCGCCGTCGCGACCTTCGGCGATGTCGAAGGTGTCCTGCTGCTGACGGCCTCACCCGATCTGGCAGACAGGTTTGTCGCGTCGACGCTCGGGCCGCTGGACAACTATCCGGAACTGCGAGACACGCTGCGCGTGTACCTGATTGAACTGTGCAATGTGTCGAACGCGGCGGACCGGCTGTTCACTCACCGGAACACGGTGCTGCGGCGCATCAAGCGCGCGAATGAGCTACTGCCCCACCCCCTCGAAGACAATGCACTGAACATCGGGATGGCGCTGGAGATCCGACATTGGCGAAGCGGCCCCGACGACCGGACCCCCTAGCCGACAACGACACGGTGGTGCATGGTGTACTTCCTTGTACCAATTCTGGGAAAACGACGCGTATCGCGTCCCTCGTCGGGGCAACAGCCAACTGCCCCAAGGTCGAAGTGCCAATCTTTGTGCCCGGCAACGAACGCTCGCCATGCGGGCACAGATGACGCACTGCCCGCGCGGTCGATCGTGCCCCGCTCCGGGTTCAGTCGAATGCGGGAACCGGCGGGCTGGTCCGAGGAGCACCGCACCTTCTCTCAGCCCAGGGAGAATTCCGCCTCGACGACCAGTTGGCCAGAGCAATTTCCCAGGTTGCCTGCGTTCCCATCTTGGATGTGCCCCGCCGAGGAACCCAACCTGCGACATCGCGTTGGGACCGGCATTCATCCGAGCCTCCTCGCTCGGGACTCATGACAGACGTTCGGATGTTGGCGACCTGGATTCCCGTTGCGAGAACCCCCGCCAGCAAACCGGTGTCCGACACCCAACAACGGTCGGGCATGAGAGGCGGGCTACCACGCCTTACCGTTGGCGGCCTCGTCAGGCCGCTGTCGAACTGTCGTCAATCGTTGAGGGGATCGCGAGAGTTCGGGGTGTGCGGGCGACCTCGGTGAGCTCAGGGATCGGCTTGTCAGCGTCGAGACCCAGCAGCTCGTCGATCTTATAGTCCTGCACCAAGACTCGGCGCTCCATGCATCCGACCGTGGCGTCGAATGCGTCCGGCAACATCGCGCAGACGTTTGGTCATTTCCGTGATCGGTGCCGAGATGTTCCCACGCCTCTCGAACTTCGCACTGAGCTGGAGCTGAGAGGTGTCGCTGTACACCCGAGCGGTCTGCTCGTACAGCCAGATCAGGTTCGGTCGCTCGACGTCGAGCCGATAATGCGCGGCGATGCTGTCGGTGAACAGCAGTCCGTCGGCCACGGTGGCGCTCCAGTGTTCCGGCAATCGTGAGCCCGTATTGCATTCCGCCATAAGGGCCACTGTTGATCTGACGTCATCGTCACAGACATCCAACCAAATGATCCCTGATAATTCGTGACGACCAACTGCTGACGTGGTGGTGCTAGCACTACCACGTCACGCCTGCAGACAGTACCCAGCATTCGGGTGCGCGCGGCATGGGCGCGAGGACTGCCGATTCCTAGGCTCGAATCGTCGGGGACGCACCCATGCCTTCCGGCTCGAACAGGAGGAAGACACTGCTCATGAACCCATTTCGGCGCAACTCCGGTAAAGCGGCCCTTTCGGTCGTAGTGGTGGGCGCGGTGCTCTCTGCGGCCGCGTGCGGTGAGGCATCGGTGGGCGCACCGGAAGAGGCGGCGAAGACGCCACCGCCCGCAGTGGCCACCGCAATGGAAAAGCTGGTGCGCCAAGGATTTCCCGGTGTGCAGGTGGTGATCGACGGACCCGCCGGACATCGGACGTTCACCGCGGGTGTCGGCGACCTGAACACTCGCGCACCGTTCCCGGACGACGCGCGCGTCCGGATCGGCAGCAACACGAAGACCTACGTGGCGACGGTGATCATGCAGCTGGTCGCCGAGGGCAAGGTCGACCTGGACTCGTCGATCGAGCGCTACCTGCCCGGTCTGGTGCGGGGCAACGGCAATGACGGCAACCGGATCACGGTGCGGCAAGTGTTGCAGCACACCAGCGGAGTACCGGACTATCTCGGTCGTGGCTCCGGCGACGGCATCACAGCCCAGAATTCCGAACAGATCGACCCGGACGAGGAAACGCTCCGGTGGCAGCACTTCGAGATGACCGAGCTGGTCCGCCGGGCGATGACGACGCCGCCGCAGTTCGAACCGGGCGCGAAATCCACCTACACGAACACCAATTACCTGCTGGCCGGTCTGCTGATCGAGCGGGTGACCGGCAATCCGGCCGCCGACGAGATCGGGCGCCGACTCCTCGAGCCGATCGGCCTGCGCGATACCTATGTGCCCGCTGCCCGCGACACCATCATCCGTGGCCCGCACGCCCGCGGATATCACCGGATCGACGGTACGCCAGTCGATTTCACCGACTTCGACCCGTCCTGGGCCGCCACCGCGGGTGACATGGTCGCCACCGCGACCGACATGAACCGGTTCTTCGCCGCACTGCTCGCCGGAAAGCTGTTGCCCCCTGCGCAATTGGCCGAGATGAAACGCACCGTGCCGTTCGACCGCATGCCGGGCGCGGATTACGGCCTCGCCCTGATCCACCGGATCACGCCGTGCGGCAAAGAGGTCTGGGGGCACGGCGGCAGCATTCCCGGCTTCGAGACACGCAACGGCGTGACGGCCGAAGGCACCGCGGTGACCGTCACGGTCAACCAGCTGCCGGCCACCGAGGAGGAGGCCGATGCGGTCAACGGTGTACTGGACGCCGCCCTGTGCGCCTCGTGATCGCCCCGCCCACCAGCAACCACGGCCCCCATATTGCTTGCGGCCGAACACCTTCCGAGGAGAGACAGTGCAACACACGAAAGGGCTGACGGTCGCCTTGACCGTCCTGGTGGCCTGTGGCGGACTGATCGGCTGTGCCGGTCCCGAGGACGAGACGAAACCGCACACCGCGGTGCAGGACCGGCTCACCAGTCAGCAGTTGGATTGGAAAGACTGCGGGGTTCCGAAATTGGATGAGGCCGGGGCACAGTGCGCCGACGTCACTGTGCCGGTGAATTACGCCGACCCACAGGGGCCTACGCTCACAGTGGCGATCTCCCGGATCGCCGGCACCGATCCCGCACCGCAGCGCGGCGTCATGCTGTCCAACTCCGGCGGTCCCGGCGGCGAAGGCCTGGACTTCATGGTCGATGTCGGCAACGCGATGACGCCCGAAGTACGGGCGCGCTACGACCTGATCGGCATGGATCCGCGTGGCGTCGGGCGCTCGTCCGCCGTCGACTGCCGGTGGCCGATCGGCTTCGGGCTGCATTCGGCGGGCCTCGACGCGGCAGGCTTCGCGGAATCCGTTGCGATACAAAGGGACCTGGCCGCCCGCTGCGCCGCTACCGAAGCGGCTCGACTGCCCCACATCACCACCCGCAACACCGCGCGGGACATGGACGTCATCCGCGGCATTCTCGGCGCGGAGAAGATCAGCTACTTCGGCACCTCGTACGGCACCTACCTCGGTGCGGTGTACATGCAGATGTTCCCCGAACGCAGCGACCGGATGGTGCTGGACAGCGCGGCCGACCCGGACGCCTACGGGACGGTCGGCATGATGCAGGCAATGGGTCCGGCCAACGAGGCCGCACTCGACCTGTGGGCGGATTGGGTCGCGACACGCGACGGTGAATACCACTTCGGAACCAGCCGGGCCCAGGTTCGCGGCGCTGTCCAGGACCTGATCAAACAGGCTGCGGACACGCCGATCCGGTTGGGCGAGTATGAGATCGACGAACATTGGCTGCCGGTGGTGCTGTTCGTCGGGCTGGACAGCCCGGACCAGTACGGGATGCTCGCCGGTCAGATCCGTACCATCGCCGATGCTGCCGCGGGCAAGCCCGCCCAGCCCGACGAAACGTTGAATGCCACACTCGGATTCGCGTTGAAAGCACGGCCGAACGACAATTCGGCACAGATGGCCATCATGTGCGGTGACGTTGCCGCACCGCGGGATCCGGAATTCTATCGGCGCAACATCGAGGCTGCCCGCGCCACCGAACCGGTGTTCGCCGGATTCACCAACAACATCACACCCTGCGCGTTCTGGGCCCCGCCCACCGAACCGACCACGGTGGTGCGCAACGCGGTGCCCGCCATGATCGTGCAATCCACCGGTGACACCAGGACCGCGTACGACGGAGCGGTCGCCCTGCACAACGCTTTGAGCGCGTCCCGCATGGTCACCCTCCAGGATGTGCCGATCCACTGGATCTTCGGGCGCTACCAGAACTCCTGCGTGTATTCGGCGGTGAACACCTACTTCCGCGACGGCACGCTGCCGGCCGGCGATATGACCTGTCGAGTCAGCTGACCGGAGCCGGGTGAAGCCCTGGACCCCAACGGGTTCAGGGCTTCACGCGTTCAAGTAGGTCAAGACGGCAAGTACCCGACGATGGCCGACATCCTCGGCGGAGAGTCCGAGCTTGGCGAAAATACTCCGAATGTGTTTGTGCACAGCGCCTTCGCTGACCACCAGCCGCTCCGCGATGGTCGTGTTGTTGTGGCCCTCGGCCATCAACGCGAGCACCTCGCGCTCACGGGCGGTCAGCGCGGCCAGCGGGTCATCGGCCTTGCGCCGCACCAGCAGTTGCGAGATCACCTCGGGGTCCATCGCGGTGCCGCCCGCCGCGACCCGGCGCAGCGAATCGAGGAAGCGATCCACCTTGCCGACCCGCTCCTTGAGCAGATAGCCGATACCGCCCATACCGTCACCGAGCAGTTCCGCGGCGTAGCTGTCCTCTACCCAGGACGACAGC
Organism: Nocardia sp. NPDC060259; assembly: GCF_042728775.1. Lineage (NCBI taxonomy): Bacteria > Bacillati > Actinomycetota > Actinomycetes > Mycobacteriales > Nocardiaceae > Nocardia > Nocardia sp. NPDC060259. The sequence continues at coordinate 9,223 of NZ_JBHXAY010000072.1, read as the reverse complement.
ACCAGCACCGGCAGGCCGGGGTGCAGCTTGCGCGCGCTGACGGCCGCGCGTAAACCGTCGTCGGTGAACGTCGGCGGCAGGCGCACATCGACGACGACCGCGTCCGGCCGATCCGCGGCCACCGCCGCGAGGAAGTCGTCCGCGTTGTCCACGGCGGCCACCACCTCGATGCCCGCCGTGCTCAGCAGCAACACCAGGCCCTCCCGCAGCAAGGCATCGTCCTCGGCGATCATGACCCGCACGGCAACTCCACCCGCAATACAGTAGGGCCGCCGGGTGGACTGGTCAGCGTCACCCGGCCGTCGAGCGCCTCGGCCCTGCGCCGAATACCGGCCAGCCCGCCGTCGTAGGTCTCCACGGCGCCGCCCACCCCGTCGTCGTGGATCTCGATCGTCAACAGCTCGGACGCACCGCCGAGCACCAGGGAAATGGCCGCGGCGCCGGAGTGCTTGGTGGCGTTGGTGAGCGCCTCGGTGATGACGAAGTACGCCGCCGCCTCCACCGCGGCGGGGCGCCTGCCCACCTCACCGAGATCGAGCACACAGGGGATCGGGTTGCGGGCGGCCACCGCCGAGATAGCACTCGCCAGGCCTCGATCGGTGAGTACCGGCGGGTATACGTTGCGCACCACATCACGCAGCTCGGCCAGCGCGGCCGTCGCGGTGTCCTGCGCCTTGCGCACCAGACCCTGCGCCGTTTCCGGATCCTGGTCGCGCAGTTGGTCGGCCAGCCCGAGCTGCATGATCACCGCCGCGAGCTGGGCCTGCGCGCCGTCATGCAGGTCACGCTCGATCCGGCGCAGCTCGGCACCGTGCGCGTCCAGCGCGGCGGCCCGTGTCGCGGTGAGGGCCGCGACTCGATCGGCCAGCATGGCGCCCTCGGTCGGTTTCAGCAGGGCACGGGTGGCCATTGCCTGCCAGCGCGCGGCCACCGGAAGCTGCAGAGTCACCAGGGCCACCGGGAACGCGAGGAAGAAGCTCAGTATCGCCTTCGGCCACGAGTCGACCACGAAACCGAAACTGGCGAACTCCTCCCCCGCCGGCATCAACTGCCAGAATCCCGGGATCACCAGCTGAACGAAGGTGCTGAGCGGCAGCGCGATGGCGAACACCGCGAGATAGATGCCGGTCAGCGCGTGTGCGACCAGCCAGCCGAAGTCCCGGCGGTTCGCCGGATCGGTGAACACCGTCGCGACCCGCTGCCGCAAGCCGCCGGTGAACGGCTGATAGGCCTGCACCGCCTGTTCACCGAGATAGCGTGCCGCCCTGCGCCGATCGAACGACACCAACGGCCGAGCCAGCCGAATCACCTCGGGCAGCGCCGGTATGCCTACGCCGATCAGGCAGAAAGCGCAGACGATCAGCAGGCCGACCACCGCGAACAGCGCGAACAGCGCGGTGACACCGCCGACCGCCAGGTACCAGACAGCGCCCGGCAGCCGCCGTGCTTTGTCTCGTGCGGAGCGCAGGGCCTTGATCACGCTCGTCATGCTGTCAGAACAGGACGCGACCGCGCCCGGCCGGTGCCCTCCATGCCCGAGGCCCGCATCGCCCCGGGTACAGCTTCGCTCACGCCGATCTTCGGTTCGGTCATGTGACCGCCACGCCACGGATGAGCTTTCGGGTGCCGCAGGGCGCGCGCTGTCATCGCCACGACATGGGCCGCCCAGCACTGCTGGCAGCGGCCCATGCCCTGGACGACGAGAGGCGGGTTCAGCCGGCGGAATGGCCGTCCCACGAGACGAGCTTCCAGCCCTTCGCCGGGGAGCCCTTCACGACCACCCGGCCGGTGTTGTGCAGCGGATCGGACTGCAGCTTGCTCATGTCAGGATCGGAGACGGACATGAGCGCCCAGAACATGATGGCACCGCCATGGGAGAAGATCACCGCACGCTTGCTGCCGCGGTCCTGGATGTCCTGGATCGAGTCGTCCATGCGCTTCTTGAACTCGTGGCCGTTCATCGAGCCGGGGATCCGGGCATCGAGGTTGCCCTGCAGCCACTGGATCGGTGCGGCCAAGTAACCCTCACGCGCCTCCCTCTCCGGCGTGCCCTCGTAGATGCCTGCCTCGATCTCGTGCAGACCCGCTTCGACGACTGTCGAATGACCACACAGCTTCGCGGTCGGCTCTGCCGTCTGCTGGGTCCGAACCATCGTCGACGCGTAGACGCCGTCGAACTTGCAGTCGTCGAGCAGCTCGGCTACCGCGGCGGCTTGCACCCTTCCCTTCTCGGTCAGGCCGGGTCCGGGGACGGAAGTGTCGATCAGACCGGAAGTATTGCCTGCCGATTCGCCGTGGCGGACAAAGGTGAGGAACATTTCACCGGTTTGCGGCGCTGCGGCCGCGCCACCTGCTCCGGCTGCCATGAGCGCCACCGCCGCGATGATCACTGCGATCATCGCGAACAGGCGAGACTTCATCAGATTCATAGAGACTCCCTCATAAATATGGTGCAGGCCACACTGAAACGTTCCAGTGGCCGGAGTCACATTAGGATCGGCACGACAGGCCCCCAAGAACGTCTCCCGGTGGACGGGAACCTTCGGCCACGTTCTTGTCCGCCCGCACCGCGGTGCGGGCGGATGTCTGGGCACAGTCCGCTCTGGACTACACACGACGCCTGGTGGCGCGGCACGCACCCTGCCGGGTAACAGCCGAAGTCCGCTCGCCGTCGGACGACGTGGACGAGCGAGCATTGCGGGACATCATCGGTTGTGTTCATCAGATCGTTTGGTCGGCATGAAATATGCGACGTAACAAAATTCGATGCATGAAACAAATTTAGAAATATTCGGCTTCGATCTTGCATCCGGTTCCATCGGATTCATATCGCGAATTCCACCAGTGTCTTTCTCCGGCTCGGCCGTTGAGCGGCTTCGCTGCGGATTCCGCGCGATCGAGTGTGATTACCTCTGCGCTCTCCGGGACGGGTTTGCGCTGGTCAGCCAGGTACGGCTCATGGCGCGGAAATGGACAGAGCGGACACTACGAGGGATGGTTTCGGCCTATTGTCACCACGACAGTTCGGCACGGTCGTATACTCCTTTTATGGCGGATGGGCAGTCCTCCACAGAATTCTCCGAATCGCCGGTTCTTGTGGTGCAGACGCGAGAACGCGTCTATCGACTACGCGCCGGGGGTACATACAACGTCGGCCGCGATCCGGACGCCGACATTGTTGTCACCGATCCGCGCGTCTCGACCTTGCACGCGGTGCTGGAGCAGGGGTCGCACGGTTGGGAGATCGAGGACGCGCACAGCCTCAACGGCACCTTTTTCGACGGTCACCGCGTCGAGCGGATGGTGATCGACCACGACGAGACCTTCCAGCTCGGTCATGCCAAAGACGGTGCGCAGTTGTCCTGCTCGCTGGAAACATCGCCCGGCCTCGAGCCCGAGACCGATGGCGATAGAGGTGGGGACACGATGGTCGTCCCGGATCCCGGCTATGACCTCGACGATGACGCCACGATCACCAAGTTCGAGCCGGGCCTGCCCCGGCGCGTGTCTCGGCCCTCGCCTCCGGCCGCCCATCCTGGCGCGGTAGTACGGATCAGCTCGGACACGCTGCGGATCGGGCGCGCCGCCGACAACGACATCGTCGTGCCCGACCTCATGGTCTCTCGCCATCACGCCGAACTGCAGGTGATCGCCGAAGGCAGGTATCGAGTCGTCGACCTCGACAGCCACAACGGCACCTACGTCAACGGACACCAGGTCGACGCCGCGGACCTCTCCGAATCCGATCTGATCGGCATGGGACACACCACCTACCGACTCGTCGGCAACGAACTGCGCGAGTCCGTCGACACCGGTGACATCTCGGTCTGCGTGCAAAACCTCATCGTGCGGACACCGGAAGGCAAAGTTCTCCTCGACGATGTGACCTTCCCTATCCCGCAGCACTCGCTCGTCGGGGTCATCGGACCCAGCGGAGCGGGCAAGTCGACCTTGTTGGGCGCGGTCACCGGGCTGCGGCCCGCGACCGAGGGGACCGTCCGCTACGACGGACGCGACCTGTACACCAATTACGACGAACTCCGGCACCGGATCGGGCTCGTTCCGCAGGAGGACATCCTGCACAACCAGCTCCCGACCCGGCGCGCCCTGCTCTACGCGGCCGAACTGCGCTTCCCCGGTGACACACGCAGGGAGGAGCGCGAACAGCGGGTCGACGAGGTCCTCGACGAGCTCGGTTTGACGCGGCACGCCGACACTCGCATCGATCGACTCTCCGGCGGGCAACGCAAACGGGTGAGCGTCGCACTCGAGTTGCTGACCAAACCGTCCCTGTTGTTCCTCGACGAGCCGACCTCCGGCCTGGACCCAGGCCTGGACAAGACGGTCATGGAAATGCTGTCCGAACTCGCCCACGACGGGCGCACCGTCATCGTCGTCACCCACAGCGTGGCGAATCTCGATTCGTGTGACCGCCTGCTGGTCCTGGTGCCCGGCGGCAGGCTGGCCTATTACGGACCGCCCGCAGAGGGGTTGCAGCAATTCGGGCAGCGCACCTGGGCCGAGGTGTTCCAAGCATTCGATCGGGAGGAGGACCGCGACTGGGCCGGTGAATTCCGGGACTCCCCGCGCTACGAGAACTACGTCGATGTCGGGCCGATCGACGACGTCGGACAGGGGGAAGTGCAGCGCCCACCGGCACCGCCGCCCGCGCCGCAGTCCAAGCTCAGCCAGCTCAGCACACTGTGCAGGCGCTACTTGGCGGTGATCGCCTCGGACCGCAGCTATCTGGTGTTGCTCGGCGTAATGCCGCTGCTGCTGGGCGGTTTGATCGCTGCGATCCCATCGGGCGAGGGATTCACCGGCACACCGGGAACCAACACCGACGCCCCGACCAAGCTCATGATCTTGATATTCGGTGCCTGCTTCGTCGGCACCGGCAACTCGATCCGCGAGATCGTCAAGGAACAGACGATCTACCGCAGAGAACGCGCCGCAGGCCTGTCGGCCGGAGTCTATTTGATGTCGAAACTACTGGTCTTGGGTGTGATCACCATCCTTCAGTCGGTGGTGTTGTTCTTGATCGGCACTATCGGTGAGAGTTTCCCGCCGAAAGGGATATTCACCTCGGTCGAAGTGGAATTGATCTTGGCGATGGCGATGCTGGGCATCGCGTCGCTGGCGATGGGCTTGCTGGTGTCGGTCTCGGTGAACACCTCGGAAAAGACACTGCCGCTGCTGATCGTGCTGTCGATGGCACAACTCGTGCTCACCGGCGGTCTGGTGCGACTGCCCGGCACGCCCGTTCTGCAACAGCTGTCCTACCTGTCACCATCTCGCTGGGGCTACGGCGCTGGAGCGGCCAGTCTCGACCTGGACACCCTCTCACCGCACGATGGTGGACCCGACCCGCTCTGGAAACACACCCTCGGCACGTGGCTACTCGACATGGGAGTCGTCGCCGCTCTAGCGGCCGTCTTCCTCACACTGGCCTGGTATCGCCTGTACCAGATGCGGCCACGGCGGCGCGGTGCCCGCCCTGCGCGGATTTGACACGACAAGCACAGAGCAGCCTGTGTACCAGGATTTAGGCACCGATAACGGGCGTAGGTCAGCGGCAGCAGTTCGGGTCCCACAGCGCCACGAAAGTGTTACCGGCCGCGGGTAAGAGTTCCCTTGGCAGCCCGGCACTGGCGTAGACCGATTGAGAGGATCTGAACCTTGAGCGATCTTTCTCGCCGTGACCTGCTCAGGACGTCGGCGGCCGCCGGCGTCGGAGCAGTCGTTGCCTCGGGCCTTACGGCCGCAGACACGCCGGAGATTGCGGACACAAGCGCCCCGGGAATTGAGGCCGCGGACCACCCGAGTAAAAGCCCGGGATGCCCGCCCGCGACGCTGACCGGCCACATCGTCCACCCGGGTGACGCGTCGTACACGGAGGCGCGACTCGGCTGGGACCAGCTCTTCTCTCACTATCCGCTGGTCATCGTCTTCGCGCAGGAAACCCAGGACGTGGTGAACGCCCTGACGTGGGCGCGGCAGCACGACATCGCGTTGCGGGTGCGGAGTGGCCGCCACGCCCTCGAAGGCTGGTCGAACGTCGACAACGGCATCGTCATCGACGTCAGCCAGCTGAAATCGGTCCAGATCGACCATGGCGCTCGCATCGCGACGGTCGGCGCCGGGCTGAACCAACTGGAAGGGGTGACGACGCTCGCGAAGCAGAACCTTGCGGTCACCACCGGAAGCGAGGGCAGCGTGAGCCTGTGCGGTGCGACGCTCGGCGGTGGCCTCGGGCCCCTCAACCGCTGGCTCGGCATGGCCTGTGACAGCCTGGTGGCGGCCGAGGTCGTCGTCCCGTCGGGTCACGACTGCGCCGAGGTGATCAACGCGGACTTGGAGCACCACTCGGACCTGCTCTGGGCGCTCCGCGGGGCGGGAAACGGCAACTTCGGGATCGTCACACACCTCACCTATACGGTGTATCCGCTCGAGCATCTCGCCTATCTGCAGGCGACATGGGATGGACTTGGGGACCTTTACGGGGTCTTCGAGGCGTGGCAGCGTGTGGTACCGCCCGCCGACAGCCGTCTGGGATCCGAGCTCGAGATCCACAAGTCCCAGATCCTGCTGACCGCGTGGCTTGTCGACGGGGCAGCGGCACAGGCCAGAGAGATGCTGGCTCCGATCCTGTCGGTCGGCACACCCGATGTCACGGTGCAGGTCGGTAACTGGGGCGACATCTATGCGCGAGCCCAGCTCCCGCTCGCGCAAGAGCCCGCGAACTGGAAGTTCTTCTCGGAGTTCGTCAAAGAGCCGTTTCCGAAGACGGCGATCGACATCATCGGCGACTTCATGCGAAACGCTCCTACAGAGGAGAGCAACTACTTCGTCGATGCCTTCGGCGGGGCGATCAAGAGGGAGCCACCCGGCGGCACGGCGTTCGCGCATCGTGACGCGCTTTTCTACGGCGAGATCGGCGCAGCCTGGGGTACTCGTTCAACACAACCAGGCGTCGGCGACCCGCTGACCTCACAGGCCCAGGCCTGGACCGCTGAGTTCAGCCAGGCGCTGCGGCCCTATGCGGACGGCGCCTACGTCAACGTGCCGAACATCGGAATGCAAGAGTGGGAGACCGCCTACTGGGGGAGCCAGCGCTTCGAGCGGCTGCGCAAAATCAAGGCGAAGTACGACCCCCACAACGTCTTCCAGTACGAGCAGAGCATCCCGCCCGCGTCACACTGATCGACCGCTGATAATCGGCTTCGATCACCCACCGCCCTCCGGTTGCTCGTGCCCGTCGCGTTGTTCGGCGGCGGTCAGCCACGCGGCCACGTTGTCCAGCGACCCAGCGCAGACGACCCTGAACGGGCTGTACAGCTCCCACCCGTACGGCGGTTCGAGCGCGCGGCGGATCGCCATAGACCGCCGCGCGGCCCGCTCGGTCAGCTCATCGAGTCGAGGGGTGATCGCGTCGCTCATCGGTCCCCCTTGTGAGTCGTTCGGTGAATGCGTCCACCGCCGGAGAGCTTTCGCCATCGTCCGCGCAGCTCGCTGCGCCCGATGTGCCGAGGATTGCCCCGAGCATCGGCCCGGCGATGGGGCTGAAATCAACGCTAGGCGTGCGTTATTGGTGGTCACAGGCTTACGGTGTTGACAGAGTGTTCACAGCTCACCGAGCCGAAGGATCACCGCGATGGAACCGGGCGCACAGCTGAGAGCCGCGCGTGAGGCGGCCGGGATAGGGCTGCGCGAAATCGCCCGGATGACGCACTACTCACCCGCGTATCTGTCGCTCATCGAGTCCGGCAAGCGGCCGGTACCTACGGAGGTCGCCGCCGCCTACACCGCTGCACTTGGCGAACCGGTCGACGGGGAACGCGCCGGGGCCGAATGGATAGAGCGGGTAGCCGCGTCCGATGTCGGCGGGGATACGTTGGACCGGCTGGAGATGGCCGTCGATGATCTGGCGTCGGCCTACTCCACCACCGCGCCCGCCGACCTGCTGGTCGGCATTCGTCAGCATCTCGGATACACCGCGCGCTTGCTGGACGGGAAGATGACACTGGTCCAGCACCGCCGCCTTCTGGTCACTGCCGGGTGGCTCTCCCTGCTGGCGGGAACATGCCACATCGACCTGGACGAACTCCCGGCCGCCGCTGCCCGTCTGCGCGCTGCCCGCGATATCGCCGAGGAGTCCGAGCACCCGGAGATATCGGCCTGGACGCTGGAGACGCGGGCCTGGCAGCACCTCGTCAATCGGGAGTTCGCCGCAGCGGCCGAGTTGTCGCAGGCGGCGCGCGATGTCTCCCCCGCCGACAGTTCGGCCTACATCCAAGCGACCGCGCAGCAGGGCCGCGCCCTGGCACGAATCGGTGACAGCGCGGGTACATACGGGGCGCTGCGCAATGTCGCGCGTCTGGTGTCCGGCCTGCGCACCCCTGACCGGCCGGAGCATCACTTTCGCTACGACCCGTCGAAGGCCGATACCTACGTCGCCACCACGTTGTCCTGGCTGGGTGACCCGGCGGCCGAGGTCTACGCGCGCAATGTCGTGGCCGACCTCCAGCGCGCGGCGTGCGTCCGACCGCGCCGAATCGCGATGGCAAACCTGGACCTGGGCCTTGCGCTGGTCGCCGCTGACAAACCCGATGAGGCGGCGAACGTGGCGCTGGGCGTGGTCGCCAGCGGCCGATTGGTCCCTTCGCACCACTGGCGGGTTTCGGAGATCGTGAGCGCGATAGCGCAGCGGGATCGACCCGCCGCGGCCACCGTGCGCGAAGCGTTCCACGACACCTAGACGCCAGCTCTTGATGACGATTCTCGGAAATCGAGTATGGGGCTACTCGTTCACCGGGCCGGTGCGGCGGCTCAAGATAGGAGTCACTGCCCGCATCGAGTTCCTTCGTTCCGCAGGGAGGCAACATGGTCGCACCAATGGCCCAACCCGGGTTCCGGTCACCGCGAACCCGCCCGCCAGAACGGCGGGCGGGCACGGTACGGACCGGTGTCAGATGTTGAGGCCCTTGCCCCGCAGCCAGCTGAGCGGGTCGACGCCGTCGCCGCCACCCGGGTGGATCTCCAGGTGGAGGTGGGGCCCGGTGACGTTGCCGGTGGCACCGACACGGCCGATCACGTCGCCGGTGGTGACCTTCTGCCCGGCGCTGACGGATCGCTCAGTCGAGCAGCGAGAACCGGCCCGAGCCGACCAGTGCCGTGATCGCCGCGATCTTCTCCTGCGGCGCCGCGTAATCCGGGTGCGCCG
>NZ_JBHXAY010000071.1:0-37695 GCF_042728775.1 Nocardia sp. NPDC060259 | reverse complement strand
CCGCGCCGGCAGGCTGCGGGGGCCGAGGACGCGGCTCACTCCGCGGTCGAGTCCACCGCGACGCGCTGCTTGCGGCCGACCGTGGCCCGCATGACCGGTTCGACGACACGCGCCGCGATCGGGCCGATGATCGCCATCAGCAGCACATACGTGGTCGCCAGCGCGGCGAACCCGTCGGGCACCGCACCGGCGGCCACGGCCAGGCCGGCGATGACGATCGAGAACTCGCCGCGGGCGACCAGCGCCGTGCCCGCTCTGGCCCGGCCGAGCTGGGACGCGCCCGCGCGTTTGGCCGCCCACCAGCCGGTGGCGACCTTGGTCGTGGTGGTGACCACGGCCAGCAGCACCGCCCAGCCCAGGACCGGCGGAATCGTCGCCGGATCGGTGCTCAGCCCGAACAGGACGAAGAACATCGCCGCGAACAGGTCGCGCAGCGGTTCGAGGATCTTGGTGGCGTCGTGCGCGGTGGAATCGGAGATCGCGATACCGAGCAGGAACGCGCCCACCGCCGCCGACACCTGCACCGCCGAGGCGACACCGGCCACCAGCAGCGCCGAACCGAGCAGCTTGAGCAGGAAGATCTCCCGATCCTCGCTGGCCACGATCGCCGAGACGTACTTGCCGTATCTCAGCGCGACGACGAGGACCACGGTCACCGCGACCAGCGCGATGCCGACGGTGGTCAACCCGGCCACGAAGCCGACACCGGCCAGCACGGCGGTGAGCACCGGCAGATAGACCGCCATCGCCAGGTCCTCGAACACCAGGATCGACAGGACCACCGGGGTTTCCCGGTTACCCAGCCTGCCCAGGTCGTTGAGCACCTTCGCCACGATGCCGGAGGAGGAGATGTAGGTGACGCCCGCCATCGCGATCGCGCCGGTCGGCCCCAGCCCCAGCATCAGCGCCACGATGACGCCCGGTGTCGCGTTGAGCACCAGGTCGAGCAGGCCCGCCGTCCACGACTTGCGCATGCCGGTGACCAGTTCCCCCGCCGTGTACTCCAAGCCGAGCAACAGCAGCAGCAGGACGACGCCGATCTCGCTGGCGATGTGGATGAAATCCTCCACCTCGTGCAACTCGATCAGGCCGCCGGTCCCGAAGACCAAACCCCCGAGCAGATAGAGCGGGATGGGCGAGAGGCCGACGCGGGCCGCGATTCGCCCGAGCACACCCAAACCGAAGAACACCGCCCCGAGCTGGATCAAAGCCAGCGCGGATCCACTGATCTGCACCGGCTCAGCCGTCGGTGAGGATCGCGGCGGCAGCGTCGAGTCCGGCGTGCGTGCCGACTACGACGACCATGTCACCGCCGAGGAACTCGAACTCCGGTCCCGGTGAGGCATGGACCTGCCCCGCGCGCAGCACCGCCACGATCGACGCGCGGGTCCTCGTCCGCATCTCGGTCTCGCCGAGGCGCCGCCCGGCGTAGGCCGAGTTCGACGGCACCGGCATCGACCGCGTGCTCACCCCGTCGAGGTCACGGTGCTCTTCGCGCAGCTGCGCGACCAGCTGGGGCGCGCCGAGCAAACCGGCCAGAGTGCGGGCCTCGGTACTCGACAGCGGAATCTGCACGGTGGCATCCGGGTCGCCGACCTTGGTGAAGATCAGATCGGTGCCACCGTCGCGATGGTCGACGACGCCGATGCGGCGGTCCACCTTCGTCAGCGAAAACTCTTTCCGGACACCGATTCCCGGCAGGGAAGTCACATCTACATTCATTGGATCACCTAACCTCAGCTAGGCGATACCTTACCTTCTCTTTACCATTCGCACGGCCGCTCAGCCCTGGTCGAGCAACCTTCCGGCGGCCTCCAGCCCCTCGTCGGTGCCGACAACGACGACGAGATCACCGGCGATGAAGGTGAAATCCGTTCCCGGCGAAGGGGTCACATCCCCCGCGCGGACCACCGCGACGACCGAGGCCTTGGTGCGGGTGCGCATCGCGGTGTCGCGCAACGGCCGACCGTCGAACGGGCTGCCGCGATCGATCGCGAACTGCCTGGTCGACAGTTCCCCGACGCCATGGACGGCCGCGGTCTTCTGCACCACCTGCGGCGCACCGAGCAGACCGGCCAGCACGCCGATCTCGTTGCTCGACAAGGGAATCGACGTGGTCGTGTCATAGTCCCCCGCCCGCGAGACGACCAGATCGACGGTGCCGTCACGGTGTTCGATCACGCCGATCCGGCGACGCGCCTGCGCCAGCGGGAAGTCCTTGCACACGCCGATCCCCGGTAAAGGCGTCACATCGATGTTCACGCCCTCACAGTACGACGACTTCGGAATAACACCAGCCGTTGCCCCCGTGGTGAGTACAGCTCAGGATCGCTGCGCGAATCGCCAGCGGGTGGCGCCGTGGGGATCGGTCAGGGCGACACCGACCGCGGCGTGGACGGTGAAGCGGTAGAGGTACCAGGGCGCCGGGCCCGCGCTCTGGGCGCTGAAAGGGGCGGTGACGGCGTCGCCCGCCCGTTCGGCGGGCCAGCCGGTGGCTCGGTAGTCGGCGGTGACCAGGTCGATCTCGGCATGGTCGGTGGTGCGGACCGCTGTGCCTTCGAAGACCAGGTCGACGTCGTCGGGGAAACGGAACGACAGGGTGCACGCCGGGTTCGCGGCCAGATACCGGGACTTGTGGGTGTCCGGGCCGCTGGTGAAGTAGAAATGCGCGCCGACGAGGGTCGCGCCGATGCCTGCCGAGTGGGGCCGGCCGTTGGGACCGACCGTGCCGAGGAACTGGGCGGTCTCCAGGGCGGCGATGCCGTTCTCGATGGCGGCGCGCGCCCGGCTCCACGGCAGCTTGTCGGTGCCGTAGATGTTGAGGTCGGTGGCGTCGACGGGATCGGGCAGCATCGGCACTCCCTTGACAAAGGCGCTGGCCCGGCGGGTCAACGGAGGACTCACACAGGTTTTCCAGTATAGGTGCGACCGGTTCGGCACCGGCAACGGCTTGCGTATTCGGGCGAAGTTGTGTGTTGTTGAGTCGTGACCAACTCATCCGGAGACGCGTATCCACTCACGGACACGATGACCACCACGACGGCGGTACACGACGGCGTCACGGTGCTGACGGTGACCGGCGAGGTCGACCTGGCGACCGCGCCCGCGCTCGACGCCACGATCGAGGCCATCCTGGCCGACAAACCGGCAACGCTGGTGATCGACCTGACCGCGGTCGGGTTCCTGGCCTCGGCGGGCATGGCGACCCTGGTCGCCGCGCATCAGCGGGCAGGCCAGACCACGGCGATCGCGATCGTCGCCGACGGGCCCGCCACCAGCCGTCAGCTGAAGATGACGAGCCTGGACCAGGTGTTCGCCATGCACACCACGCTGGCCGCAGCCTTGGCGTCGTTCACGTCCTGACCCCAGAAAAACGCGCCGCCGCCCGGAGAGTTCTCCCAGCGGCGGCGCGTTGTCGTTGGCGGGTCAGCAGAGCGCGCGCAGCTGCTCGATCAGCTTGATCCGGCCCGCGGCGTTCTCGGCAAGCGGCGTGACGTTCAGCGTGGTGACGCCCGCCTCGGCCATGGCCGCGATGCGATCCTTGACGAAGCCCTCCGGACCGATCAGCGACACGTCGCGGACCAGCTCGTCGGGCACGGCCTGCGCGGCGGCCTGCTTGTCACCGGCCAGGTACAGCTCCTGGATACGGTCGGCGGCCGCGCCGTAGCCGTACTTGGTGGCCAGCGTGTGATAGAAGTTCTTGCCCTTGGCGCCCATGCCGCCGATGTAGAGCGCCAGGTGCGGCTTCACGAAGTCCAGCAGCGGGGTGACGTTCTCGCCGATCGCCAGCGGCGGGCCCGCGAAGATCTCGAGCTGCCCCAGCGACGGGTCGCGCTTGGCCTTGCCCGCCGCCAGCGCGTCGCCCCAGACGTCCTTGGCCTTCTCGGGCAGGAAGAAGATCGGCTGCCAGCCCTCGGCGAGTTCGGCGGCCAGCTCGACGTTCTTCGGGCCGAGCGCGGCGAGCAGCACCGGAATGCGTTCGCGCACGGGGTGATTGATCAGCTTGAGCTCTTTACCCAGCCCGGTGCCGCGGTCGGCGGGCAGCGGGATCTGGTAGTACTTGCCCTGGTAGTTGAGCTTCTCGCGCCGCCAGACCTTCCGGCAGATCTCGACGAGCTCGCGGGTGCGGCCGATCGGGGCGTCGTAGGGCACGCCGTGGAAGCCCTCGATGACCTGCGGGCCGGACGCGCCGATGCCGAGGATGAAGCGGCCGTCGGAGACGAAGTCCAGGCCCGCCGCGGTCATCGCGGTGAGGCTGGGGGTACGGGTGTAGAGCTGCAGAATGCCCGAGGCCAACTGCACTCGTTCGGTGCGGGCGGCCAGGAAGCCCAGGGCGCTGACCGCGTCGAACGAGTACGCCTCCGGCACGAAGACGATGTCGAGGCCTGCGCGTTCCAGGTCGGCGACCTCGGCCGCGACCTCCTTGAACCCGCCCGAGTAGTTGATGCTCAATCCGATCCGCATGCACCCAACATAGCCCCGGCGCGCGCAGCCACCCCGACCGGTCGGTCTGTGGGCGCAGGTGCTGGTCGGGCGGGGTGTTCCGGTCGGCACGCGGTAGCGTTAAAGGCGAGTACCACCGCAGTTCTCGCCGCATCGAAAGGTCACCACGTCGTGTCGCAGCCCACCGCCTCGCCGCAGCAGATCGCCCCCTCGTTCGGGTCGGTGACCCTGGAGCACTATCTGTCGGAGCTGGGCGCCAAGGTGCCCGCACCGGGTGGCGGGGCTGTGGCCGCCCTGCACGCGGCCCAGGCCGCGGCGCTGGTCGCGATGGTCGCGCGCTACACCACCCGCGCCAAGGATGCCGTGCACCGGCCGATCGTCGACCGGATCATCGAGGCCGCCGACGGCGCCCAGGCGCGGTCGCTGGCGCTGGCCGATGCCGACGCCGCCGCGTTCACCGCCGTCGGTGCCGCCTACAAGCTGCCCAAGGACACCGACGACGAGATCGCCGCCCGTACCGAGGCGATCAACGCCGCACTCGTCGAGGCCGCGCGGGTGCCCGCCGCGGTGGTCGACGAGGCCGACGAGATCCTGTCGCTGGCCGCCGAACTCCTGCCGATCGGTAACCCCAACGTGGTCACCGACATCGGCGCGGCCGCCGACGCCGCCCGCGCCGCGGCGATGAGCTCGCAACTCAACATCGAGATCAACGTCGGTTCGCTGCCCGCCGCGCTGGGTGACGGCTTCGCCGCGGCGCTGCTGCGCGTCGACACGATCGCCGCGCGCGCCGACGCCCTGCACGCCGACGTGCTGCACGCCGTGCGCGGCTGATTCAGGCCGCGGTGAGCACGATCTTGCCGCGGACCCCACCGGACTCGCCGAGCCGATGCGCGGCGGCGAGTTCGGTGAGCGGCAGGATCGTCGCGACGCGCAGGTCGAGGTCGGCCCGGTCGACAGCGGCGGCCAGCTCGGTCAGCGCCGCGGTCGTCGGGTCGACATAGAACCGGCTGACCCGCGAATCCGGGTGCGTCTCCGGGCCTTCCGCCGCGATCACCCGGCCGGTGGCGCTGAGCACGCGCAGTGACCGGTCGGTGTTGTCGCCCCCGACCAGGTCGAGCACCAGATCGACCTCCCGCACAGCGGTGGTGAAATCCGTGGTGCGGTAATCGATCGGCTCGCCGACGCCGAGTTCGCGCAGGTACTCGTGATTGGCGGCCCGTGCGGTGCCCGCGACCTCCGCACCGCGGCGCGCGGCGAGCTGGACGGCCAGGTGCCCGACGCCACCGGCGGCCGCGTGCACCAGGACCCGCTCCCCTCGGCGCACCGAGGCCAGCGACTGCCAGGCGGTGAGCCCGGCGACCGGCAGGGCCGCCGCGCGTACCGGATCGAGCGAGGACGGCACCGCCGCCAGCCGATCCTGGTGCGCCACCACGTATTCGGCGTTCGCCCCGCCGAACACCATGCCGAACACCGTGTCCCCCGGCGCGAATCGCGTCGCGTCGTCGCCACGCTCGACGACGACACCGGAGACGTCGAGACCGAGTACCAGCGGCGGCTCCCCGAGTTTGCGGATCAGGCCGCCGCGCAGCTTCCAGTCCGCGGCGTTCACGCTCGTGGCCACCACCCGGACCAGGACTTCCCCCGGCCCCGGCCCGGGCCGCGGCACCTCCACCCGCTCGAACACGTCCGGTCCACCGAAACTGCGCTGCGTCATCTGCCACATGCGGGCAAGTCTGCGCCGAGTGGTATCTCTGCGGTAGTAGGCACCTTTCGGATACCGTGGTACCCCATGGATACCACCCGGGCCGCCGGTGCTCGCGCGAACTCGGTCGAGGCGTTCCTGCGGGACTGCCCAGCACGGCAACTGCTGTCCGTGCTGGCCGACAAATGGGTGTTGCTGGTGCTGGGCGCCCTGCGCGCGGCGGATGGCCCGGTGCGGTTCAACGAGCTGCGCAGGCGCCTCGACGGCATCACCCAGAAGATGCTCACCAAAACCCTGCGCGACCTGGAACGCGACGGTCTCGTCCGGCGCACGGTCTATCCGACGGTCCCGCCCCGGGTCGAGTACGCGATCACCGCACTCGGGGCCGACCTGGGCCGGATCAGCCACGCCATGGGCGCCTGGGTGGTGGACCACCATCACGAGATCACCGCCGCCAGAGCCGAATTCGACGCCGCCCAGGGGATCGAGCCCGCACCGCTGCCGCGCCCCGGCTCTGTCCGCTGAACCGGTATCGATGTGGGATCGATTTCTCGGGGCCCTCACCTGTGCGAACACAAGGCGACACTCCGCAGGCCTGTCGGCCGTTACCACTTCGATAGGTCTAGTTGATCATGGCGGCTTAGACTTGGAATCCGCCTACGAGTGACTGAAGGGGTGGCGTTTATGAGGAACGCACTTCGTTTCCTGTTCGTCGCGGCCATGGCGGCATTGCTGGCCGCATTCTGGTCCGGATCCGCATCGGCGGCTCTGATCGACGGAACTCCGACCGCTACGGTCACCGCGATATCACCGGCGAACGGACAGGTCGTCGGCGTCGCCGCGCCCGTCACGTTCTCCTTCGCGGCGCCGGTCGCCGACCGCGCCGGCGCCGAACGCGCCGTCGCGATCCGGTCCACCGACGCGCTGCCCGGCACCTTCGCCTGGGTCGACGACACCCGGTTGCGCTGGACCCCCACCGGCACGCTGCCGGCGAGCTCACCGATCTCGGTGCAATTCGGCAACCAGCGCACCGAATTCCAGACCAACCAGGGCGTCTACGCCGAAGGGAACCTGTCGACGCACCGGTTCATCGTCAGCATGGGCGGACAGGTCGTGCGCGACATGCCCGCGTCCATGGGCAAGCCCGGTTTCGAAACGCCGACGGGCAATTTCACGGTGCTGGAGAAGTTCCGTTCCGTGGTCTTCGACTCGCGCACCATCGGCATCCCGCTCGACGATCCCGAAGGCTACATCATCGACGGTGAATGGGCCGAAAGGCTCACCTGGGGTGGCGTATTCGTGCACTCCGCACCGTGGTCGGTGGACTCGCAGGGCTACGCCAACGTGAGCCACGGCTGCATCAATCTCGCCCCCGGCGACGCGGCCTGGTACTACGAAAATGTCGGCATCGGTGACCCGGTCTACATTCACTGGTGAGTAATTCCCTCGTGGCATTCGGCGTTCCCACCGTCAGCGCAGTATCGTGCCCGTAACGAAATCGTTGCGGGACGGAACCTGACGGCGACTCCCCTGATGAAGGTGGGGCGATGGATCGACCGGATGCACACAGACCGACCGGGGCTCGACAGCACGACCCCGGTTCGGCCGGTGATCCGTTCACTGCTGCCACGCCGTGGCGGCCCGGTCGTGAGCTGGGTGCGCCGCGGCCGCGCAGGCTGACCGAAACGACTGGTCCGCAGCCGGTTACCGGCCCGCGGCACCGGATCGATGGGCCTGCGACCCCGGCGGGTATTCCGGTGATCTCCCTGTCCGCGGCGCGCGCGCCCGAGCGGATCGGGCAGCCCGATCCCCTGCACAGTCTCGCCCCGGCGGACAGCTACGCCACCGATCGGCTGCCCATCGTCGGCGGCCCGTTCGATCCCGGTGCGCGCCACGCACTTCCGGACCCGCCGATGGCGAGCCCCGAACCCGACAACGGGCCGAACACCGACAGACTGCCGATCATCGCCCCCGCGCCCGAAGGCACATGGGCGGACTGGGTCACGGCCGAGCAGGAACCGGCACCGCGCCCCACGCCCGACTACTCCGGTGACGACGAGGTCTTCGCGCGGATGATCGACCGGTCGCGGCGACGCCGGCGCCCGCCGCGCTGGGCGGCGCCGCTGGCCGCCTCGATGGCGGGCGCGCTGCTGATCGGCGGCGGCTACTACCAATTGCGCGGTCCCGCACCGGAATCCGCGGCCGCGAGCACCGTGCTGGAGCCCGCGCCCGCGAGCACGGTTCCGGTCGCCGGCGACTGCCCCGCCGAACAGGTCGGCAGCAAGATCCAGGGCAACGGTGCCGGCGGCACCGAGAACGGCGTCGCGGCCATCCTGGCGTTCCAGCACGCGTATTACGTTGCGCGCTCCGGCGATCAGGCCCGGACGCTGGTATCCGGCGATGCGGCACTGCCTTCCGGCGCGGATATCCAGGCAGGCATCGACACGATCCCGGTGGGCACCACCCACTGCCTGTCGATCACGCCCGCGGCGTTCGCCGGACAGTACTTCGTGGTGATCACCGAGTTCCGGCCCGACTCGGCGCCGATCATCTACAACCCGCAGCTGGTCGGCACCGCCAAGGTCGGCGGGAAGACGTTGATCACCTCGATCGGGCCGGTGCGCTAGACCCGATCGAGGTCGGCTCGAAACCCGCTCAGGCGCGGGCCTTCTCGGCCGCGACGACCACGTGGCGCATCAGCAGCGCGGTGGTCACCGGGCCGACGCCGCCGGGAACGGGGCTCAGCGCGGCCGCCTTGCCGTCGACCGTGGCCGCGTCCACGTCGCCCACGATGCCACCGTCGGCGGCCTCGTTGGTGCCCACGTCGATCACCACGGCGCCGTCACCGATGTGCTTGCCGGTGACCAGCCCGATCCGGCCCGCGGCGGCGACCACGATGTCGGCGGGGGTGGTGACCGCGGCCAGGTCGGCGGTGCGCGAGTGCGCGACGGTGACGGTGGCGTTCTCGGCGAGCAGCAGCTGCGCGAGCGGCTTGCCGACGATGTTGGAGCGGCCGACGACGGTCACCAGGCGGCCCTGCAGCGCGATGCCGTGATGCTTCAGCAGCTCGACCACGGCCTCGGAGGTGGCGGGGACGAAACCGTCCAGGCCGGAGGCGAGCAGGCCGAGGGACAGCGGGCTGACGCCGTCGACGTCCTTGCTCGCGGCGATCGCCGAGCTCACGTCGTCGAGGCTGACGCCGGCGGGCAGCGGGGTCTGCAGCATGATCGCGTCGGTGGCCGGGTCGGCGCTGCGCGCGGTCAGCTCGGCGCGGATCGTCTCCGCGCTCGCGTCGGCGCCGAGATCGATACGCTCGCACGCGATCCCGAGGCGCTCGGCGGCTTTGCGCAGCGAGTTCACGTACCAGGCGCTGGCCGGGTCGTCGTTGGCCACGATCAGCGCCAGCGTCGGCGCGGTGCCCGCGGCGGTGAGCGCGGCGGCGCGCTCCTTCGTGTCGGCGTTGATGGCGGCGGCGAGTTCCTTGCCGGTCAGCGAAGCGGTATCCACGGTGGGTCAGCTTATCCGTCGTTACCCCCTGCGCGGTCCACCGGGCGGCGACGCGCGGAACCTCGTCGGGATCCGGGGCGCCCGCCGCACGCGGTCGTAGGGTGTCGGCAGCTCTGCCATCAGCTCTGCCAGCACGTGCCGAACCGTTCGCGGGAAGGGTGTCGACTGTCGTGAAGATCTCGAGGCATTGGAAACAGGTGGCTGCCGCCGTCGCCGCGGTCGCCGCGGTCACGAGCGCCACCATCGGCCCCGCCACCGCCGAAGCGGACGTGACCGCGCTCTACAACTCCGCGCAGCGGCATTTCACCGACGGTGACGATGCCGCGGGCCGCGCCGACCTGCGCACCCTCATCGCCGCCGATCCGAACGACGCCGACGCCCTCGCGCTGCAGGCCATCTGGTCGCACTACGCGGGTGACCACGCCGCGGTCGGCGAGGCGATGGCGCGGCTCGGCGCCGTCGACGCCGGCATGGCCGCCGGCACGTCCAATGTGCTGCGCGCGGTCACCGCGGCGGCGTCGACGCTACCCAATCCGCTGCCCGCGCTGATCGGTCCGCAGACCGGGATCGTGGTCCTCGGCTACGGGCTGCTGCCCGACGGCGCGCTGCGGCCGGAGCTGGAGAACCGGCTCACCGCGGCCTGGCTGCAAGCCGTCGCCGCGCCGTTCTCGCCGGTGATCGTCACCGGTGGCAATCCGCAGAACGGGATCTCCGAGGCGGAGGCGATGCGGCGCTGGCTGGTCGGGCGCGGCCTGCCGGGTGAGCGGATCCACGTGGAGGACCGGGCCGGGTCGACGGTGCAGAACGCGCTGTTCAGCACCCGCATGCTGCGTGATCTCGGTGCGACCAGTGCCGTGGTGGTGACCTCGCCGAACCACATCCGGCGCGCGGTCGCCGACTTTCTCGTCGCCGGAACCAACGTCGTCGGGGCGATGACCTCACTCGAACAGCTGGTCTCGCAGCTGCCGCCGCCTGCCAAGGCCGCGCAGCGCGGGATCTACCTGGACGCCACCCGCACGTTCGAGCTCGACAGCTCGCGCTGATAAATCGGTTGTCCGGTCGGGGACAATCGCTGCATGCATGTTCCCGCCGCCCCCGCCGACGTGATCCTCGCGCTGCGTGCCGCAGGCTGTGTCTTCGCCGAAGACGAGGCCGCCCTGTTGCTCGAGGCCGCCGCGGGTGACTCGGCCCGCCTCGACGCGCTCGTCGCGCAGCGGGTCGCGGGGACGCCGCTCGAATATCTGCTCGGCTGGGTCGAATTCCGCGGGGTGCGGGTCGGCGTGCGGCCCGGTGTCTTCGTGCCGCGGCAGCGCACCGCGTTCCTGGTCGAGCAGGCGGTAGCCGGTGTCGCGCCGGGGACGGCCCAGGCGTGCGTGGTCGATCTGTGTTGTGGCTGTGGGGCGCTCGGGTTGACCGCGGCGACCGAACTCACCGCCCGCGGGTGCGCTGTCGAACTCGTCGCCGCCGATATCGATCCGGTGGCCGTCGCCTGTGCGCGGGAGAACCTGGCGCCGTTGAGCGCGCCGGTGTTCGGCGGTGATCTGTTCGACGCGCTGCCCGGCGATCTGCGGGGGCGCATCGATGTGCTGCTGGCGAATACGCCGTATGTGCCGAGCGAGCGGGTCGCGGACATGCCGCCGGAGGCGCGCGAGCACGAACCGCTCGTGGCGCTCGACGGCGGTGCGGACGGGCTCGATGTGTTCCGGCGGGTCGCCGATGGCGCGGCGAGCTGGCTGGCGCCGGGCGGGACGGTGCTCGTGGAAACCTCGACGGGACAGGTCGACACGGCGTGTGCGGTGCTCGCGGAGCACGGTCTCGTGCCGCGGGTCGAGCACTCCGAGGAGTACTACGCCACCGTCGTCCTCGGGACCCGCCACCCGGGTAGCTGAACGACGATGCCCCCGCCGACCACCGCATCCACGGCCGGTCGGCGGGGGCATCCCCTCCGGCGCCTACTTGCGCCCGGTGAACTGATCCATCGAGTGGTACACGCCCACCGCGTTGAGGTAGAAGTCGCGCACCTTGATCGGCAGCAGACCCGTGAGCGCGCGGTTCATCCGCGAGGTCCACGGCAGCACCACCAGGGCGCCGCCGTTCTTCATCTCCCGCCACGACGTCTCGACGACCTCGTTCTGCTCGAGCATCGGCGTGAACAGGATGCCCTTGGCGCCGTCGAACATGCCGGTGTTGATGTAGGTCGGGCAGACCGTGGTGAACTTGACGTGGTCGTGGCCCGCCTGCTCGAGCTCCAGGCGCACCGAGTCCGACCAGCCCAGCGCCGCCCACTTCGACGCCGCGTAGACGGCCATGCGCGGGTTGGCGACCAGACCGGCCGAGGACGCGATGTTGAGGACACGCGCCTGACCGGCACCGGCGACCATGCCCGGCAGGAACTCCAGGGCGATGTACATCGGGGCCAGCGAGTTGATCGCCATGGTCATGTCGATGTCGCCGCGGTTCTCGGTTTCCCAGAAGTAGGTGTTACCGCGCACGATTCCGGCGTTGTTGACCAGGATGTCGATCCCGCCGATCTCGTTGCGCACCGCGTCGGCGGCCTCGCGGATCGAGTCCTGCGAGGACACGTCGACGATGTAGGAGTGCACCTTGCCGCCCTGGGCGGTCAGCTGCGCCGCGGTCTCGCGCAGGGCGATCTCGTTGACGTCCCACAGCACCACCGCGTCGGCGCCCTCACGGACCGCCGTCTCGGCGAACAACTTGCCAAGGCCCATGGCGGCGCCGGTGACCAGCACCCGCTTGCCCGCGACCGTCTCCAGTTTCATGTAATGCCTACCCCTGCTTCGTTTCCTGCTTGCCGCTACTTCTGGCGTAGCGTCTTCATGACGCCGAAGACCAGCGTCATCGTCTTGGCCCACATCTGCTCGGACATGCCGGGCAGCGGCGCGATCGGCAGCACCCGCTGGACCGCGATGGTCTGGGTGTCGATGTACTTCAGCAGCCCCTCGGGACCGTGGCGACGCCCCTGGCCGGAGATGCCGAGGCCACCCGACGGCGCGTCGACGCTGCCCCAGGCGGCGCTGAAGCCCTCGTTGACGTTCACCGAGCCGGCGTTGATCCGCGCGGCCACCGCCTTGCCACGCTCGGCGTCCTTGCTCCACACGCTGGCGTTGAGGCCGTAGGCAGTGTCGTTGGCCGCCTCGATGGCGGCCTCGTCGGAGTCGACCTTGTACACCGAGACGACCGGGCCGAAGGTCTCCTCGCGGTAGACCGTCATGCCGGGCGCCACGTCGGCGAGCACGGTGGGCTCGTAGAAGTACGGGCCCAGGTCGGGACGGGCACGGCCACCGGCGAGCACCTTCGCGCCCTTGGCGACAGCGTCGTCGACGTGCGCGGTGACGGTGTCGAGCTGGCGCTGAAAGGTCAGCGAGCCCATGTCCTTGCTGTAGTCGAGCTCGCCGCCGAGGGTCATGTTCTTGACATTGCCGACGAACTCGGCGACGAACTGGTCGTAGACCGAGGCGTCGACGTAGATGCGCTCCATCGACTCACACAGCTGACCCGCCGAGGAATAGCAGGCGCGCACGGCGAGCTTGGCCGCCTTGGAGACATCGGCGTCGGCGAGCACGAGCAGCGGGTTCTTGCCGCCGAGCTCGAGCGAGTAGCCGATCAGGCGCTCACCGGCCTGCTGGGCGATGGTGCGGCCGGTGGCGCTGGAGCCGGTGTAGTCGACGTAGTCGGCGCGCGCGATCACGTCGCCGCCGATCTCGCGGCCGCGGCCGAGCACGGCCTGCCACAGGCCGCGCGGCAGACCGGCGCGCTCGGCGGCGTCGATGGCCCACAGCGCCGACAGCGCGGTCTGGTTGTCGGGGCGGGCGATGACGGCATTGCCCGCGACCAGAGCGGGCAGCGCGTCGGAAGCCGACAGCGCGAGCGGGTAGTTCCACGGCGAGATGACCGCGACGACGCCCTTGGGGCGGTGGCGCACGTCGACCGAGGTGAGCACCGGCAGCACGCCGCGCGGCTTGCGGTCGGCGAGCAGCTTGGGCGCGACGGCGGCGTAGTAGCGCGAGTTCAGCGCGACGTCGGCGACCTCGTCGAAGGCGTGCGGGCGCGACTTGCCGGTCTCGGTCTGCACGATGTCGAGGATGGTGTCCTGCTCGGCGAGCACGATGTCGTGGAAGCGGCGCACGATCTCCACGCGCTGCTTGACCGGCACCTTGGCCCAGTCGCGCTGCGCGTGGCGGGCCACGGCGAAGGCGCGGTCGATGTCGTCGATCGAGGACTGCGGCAGGTCGCCGATCTTGTATCCGGTGGCAGGGGCGAAGACCGGCACCGACGCGGCGCCACCCGCCACCGCACGGTCGAACAGGGGCTTGACCAGCGCGGTCGGCAGCGCGGTTGGTTCGGCGGTCAGCTCGGGGGCTGTCGTCATTGTCGGCCCTTCTCCTCAGCAGATGGGTCGCGCGGATCGATCGCGCAGGTTCGGCTATTTGCCTGAACACTAGTGTTAGATTAATGGTTGATGGCGGTACCGTGTCAAGCTTTCGGCGGTTGACCCGCGGTTGTGAGGGAGGTGCGATGTCCGGTGATTCCGCCACGGTGCGCCGTGGGCGCCCGCCGCAGACGCAGGAGCAGGCCGAGGAGGTCCGCGCCAGGATCGTCGAGGCGACCGCCGCCGTGTTCGCGCGCAACGGTTCGCGCGGGTTGAGCGTCGCCCAGATCATCGAGGAGGCCGGGCTGGCCAGGCCCACCTTCTACCGCTATTTCGGCAATGCCACCGAGCCGCTGCACGCGGTGCTGACCGCGTCCAACGACGGTCTGGTCGGTGGGATCCGGCAGGCGCTGACCGGCACCGACGAACCGGTCCAGCTGGGCATCCGGCTGATCGACGCCTATGTGGACTGGGCTCGCGGCCACGGCCCGATGCTGCGTCCGCTCTTCGCCGAGCTCCACGACCCCGGCTCCCCCGTCTCGGCCTACCGCGAGCGCGCCCTCGACGACATCCGCGACCTGGTCCGCAAAACCTTCGGTGAGCTGGGCCGCCCTGTGCCCGCCCCGCTCGATATGGACGCGGCCCTGCATGTCTGCGAATACATCGTCTACCGGCTCACCGCGGGCACCGAACCCGGCAGCGATCCCGATCCGGCGCTGGATTCCGAAGCCCGCGTCACCATGATCCGCGTCCTGCTGGTCACCCTCGGCACCCGCGACGACCTCGCCTACGCCATGGAACTGCCCGGCCTCTTCCGCGACGCCTGACCCGCGCTCACCCCGGAACCAGCTCCGCCGCGCCTGAAGTGTTCGGCGAGGGCGACGCCGATGGCGCGGAGTGCGTCGGGGTCGGTCATCCGTTCGTGCCGGACGGGAACGCGGTGTTCGGTGATCCGGCCGGTGATGTGGTCGTGCCAGGCGAGAGCCGGTGCGGCGCCGTCGTCGGTGTCGTCCGCGGCGGAGCTGAAGTAGATCAGGTCACCGTCGAACAGTTCCGGACGGTGGTCGCGGGTGTGGTCGACGAGCCGCGTGTAGTCGCGGTGCAGGGTCGCCAGATGGTCGGGGGTCAGGGCGGTGAAGAGGCCGCCTTGCCGGTGCAGCAGCTCGGCCGCGAGCTCCAGGGTGGGCTCGGCGGGAAGCTCGGCGGCGGTGAGGCCGCCGAACTCGGTGAGCAGGTCGACGGCGGTGGGTGTGGGAGTGCGGCTGCTGCGGTCGGTGACGACGCGGGTGTCCATCATGGCCAGGGTCGCGACGGATTCGCCGTCCCGGCGCAGCTGGACGGCGATCGCGTGGGCGATGGTGCCGCCGAGCGAGTAGCCGAGCAGGTGGTAGGGGCCGTGCGGCTGGACGGACCGGATCTCCCGGACGTAGCGGGCGGCGAGGTCGTCGAGCGAGTCGAACCGTGCGGTGGGGTCGCTCAGCGTCGGAGATTGCAGCCCGAGGACGGGACGGTCGTGGTCGAGGTGCTGCACGAGTCCGCTGAAACCCCACGCCACTCCGACGGCCGGGTGGACACAGAACAGCGGTGGCTCGGCTCCGGCGGCACGCAGCGGGAGCAGGACCGAGAGTGCGTCGCCGGGTTCCTGTTCGTCGAGGCCGCGCAGGCGGGCGTCGATGCGGCGGGCCAGCGATTGCGGTGTCGGATCGGTGAAGACCCATTGGATCGGCACGTCGGCACCGGTCGATTCCACCAGCCGCGCCACGAGTTGGGTGGCGGCCAGCGAGTTTCCGCCGAGGGCGAAGAAGCCGTCGTCGACGCTGACGCGTTCCATGTCCAGAGTCCCGGCGAAGGCGTCGCAGACGGTGGCCTCGAGCGGGGTGGACGGCGACCGGAACCGGGCGGGTCCCAGCTCGGGTGCGGGCAGGGCCTTGTAGTCGAGTTTCCCGGTGGGGGCCAGGGGGATTCGGTCGAGGGTGAGGATGGCGGTGGGGATCATGTGCGTGGGTAGCCGGGTCGCGAGGTAGCCGGTCAGTGCGCCGGTGTCGGGTGTGGTGTCGGGGACGGGAACGACGTAGCCGGTGAGCTGGTCGGTGCCGTTGGGATGGGTATGGACGGTGACGGCGGCGTAGGTGATGTCGGGGTGGCTGCGCAGCGCGGCTTCGATGTCGCCGCGTTCGATGCGGTGGCCGTGGATCTTGAGTTGCAGGTCGCTGCGGCCTTTGTAGTGCAGTGTCCGGCCGGCGGTCCAGGTGACCAGGTCGCCGGTGCGGTACATCCGTGTCCCCGGTGGTCCGTAGGGGTCGGCGACGAACCGGGCCGCCGTGGTGGTGGGCTGCCTGTGGTAGCCGCGAGCGAGGCCGGGTCCGGAGACGTACAGTTCGCCCGCGACGCCGGGTGGGACGGGGCGCATCCTGCGGTCGAGGACGACGGCGGTGAATCCGCGGGTCGGGCCGCCGAAGGTCATCGGGCTGTCGTCGGTGCTGGTCCGGGGAGCGTCGGCGCAGCTCATGATGGTGGTTTCGGTGGCGCCGTAGGAGTTGATCACCGTGCGGCCCGGTATCCATTGCCGGGCCAGGGCTGGTGGGCAGGTCTCGCCGCCGAGGATCAGGGTGCGCAGGGTGTGTAGTTCGCCGGGAGGCAGCGAGGCGAGCACCGTCGGGGTGAAGGCGGCATGGGTGACGCGTTCGGCGGCGATCGTCTCGGCCAGTTCGGCGCCGGCGACCACCGCCGCGGGGGCGAGAACCAGGGTGGCGCCTGCCGCCGCGGCGCTGACCAATTCGAGAACCGAGACGTCGAAGGTCAGCGCGGCGGCGGCCAGTACGCGCGAGTCTGGGGTGAGGCCGAACCGGTCCCGCGTTTCGGCGGCGAGATCGGCGATCCCGCTGTGGGTGACCAGCACACCTTTGGGAATCCCGGTCGAGCCCGAGGTGTAGATCAGGTAGGCCGGATGCTGTGGCCGCAGCGGGCTCGTGCGGTCGGCGTCGGTGATCGCGGTGGGCGACGCCGACGCTGTCGCCACGGCGAAGGCGGGGTCGTCGAGGGCGAGCCAGCTCGTGGTGTCCGCCAGCAGCTCTCGGTGGGCGGACAGTGTCAGCCCCACGGCGGCACCGGAATCGGTGAGGATGCGGGTGATCCGGTCGTGCGGATGGGCGGGGTCGATCTGGACGAACGCGCCGCCGGATTTGGCGACCGCCCACACGGCGATCACGGTGTCGAGAGAGCGCGGTAACGCGATGGCCACCAACGATTCCGGTCCTGTCCCCGCGTCGATCAGAACCCGGGCCCATCGGTTGGAGGTTTCGTCGAGTTCGCGGTAGGACAGCCGGACGCCGTCGCAGACCACCGCCTCGGTGTCCGGCGTCATCGCGGCCGTCAGTACCTGCGGCAACACCGACGTGACCACGCCGGGCCTGCCGCGAACGGGTACCAGCGTGGCTCGCTCGACCGGCGAGAGCAGTTGCAGCCGGCTCAGCGGGAGGTCGATGTGTTCGGCGATGGTGTCGAGCACGCGCAGCATCCGGTCGGCGAAGACGTCGATCTGGTTCTGGGTGAACAGTTCCGGCAGGTACTTGAACGTCAGGTGCACCTGGGTGTCGTGGTGGACGACGAGGCCGAGCGGGTAGTGCGCGGCGTCGCGGCCGTGCACGTCGAGGACATGCATTCCCGCGATGTCGGTGTCCGCGGACAGCCCCGCCCGATCCACCGGATAGGACTCGAGGACGGTCACGGTGTCGAACATCGCGCCGGGCCCGGCCGCGCGCTGGATCTGCGCGAGCCCGAGGTGCTGGTGGTCGAGCAGCGAGGCTTGCTCGGTCTGGACGCGCCGCAGCAGCTGGGCCAGGGTTTCGCGGTGGTCGAGCCGGATCCGGACGGGCACGGTGTTGACGAACAGCCCGACCATCGATTCGATACCGGGGATCTGCGGGTGACGCCCGGAGACGGTGGTGCCGAAGACCACGTCCTCGCGGGCGGTCGAGGTGGCGAGCACGATCCCCCAGGCTGCTTCGACGACGGTGTTGAGGGTGGCCTCGTGCCGGTGGGCCGCCGCGATCAGGGCGGCGGTGCGCTGTTCGCTCAGCCGCACCCGGACTTCGCGCGCGGCGACGGTGGTCCGGCGGCCGCGGTCCGCGGGCGCCAGCAGGGTCGGCTCGGCGATGTCGTCGAGTGCCCGTGCCCACGCGGCTTCCGCCACGTCCTGGTCCTGGGCGGTCAGCCACCTCAGGTAGTCGCGGTAGGGGCGCACCGGGGGCAGCATCGTGGCGTCGCCCGCGCCCGCGTAGAGGGTCAGCAGTTCCCGGATCAGCAGGGGCGTCGACCAGCCGTCGACGAGGATGTGATGCATGCTCACCAGCAGTCGGTACCGCTGGGGCGCGGTGCTGATCAGGGTCAGCCGAAGCAACGGCGCCGTGGTGAGGTCGAAGCAGTCGCGGCGGTCGGTGTCCATGAGCTGGTCGAGCGCGGCCTCGATGTCGTCGCGCTCGGTCCAGTCGAGCTCGGTGAACGGCACGTCGACGTACCGGTGCACCACCTGGACCGCGTCGCCGATGCCCGTGCGCAGGAACGCGGTCCGCAGGTTCGGGTGCCGTCCGAGGAGCGTCTGTGCCGCGCGGCGCAGCCGGTCCGGGTCGACGTGCCCGCCGAGTTCCACCCACAGTTGCACCAGGTAGGCGTCGATGGTGCCGTCGGCGAGCTGGGCGTGGAACAGCAATCCCGTCTGGAGCGGTGTGAGTGGCCAGATGTCGTCCAGCGCCGGACGTCCGGCCTCGAGCTGGTCGATCGCGCCCTGGTCGAGGTCGGCGAGGGCGAGGTCGGAGGGAGTCAGGCCGCCTGCTCCGGGCCGGGACGCGTGGGTGGCCAGCGCGGTCACCGCGCCGCGCCACATGTCGGCGAGCTCGGTGACTTCGGCGGCGGTGAGCAGGCCGGTCGGAAACTCCCAGGCGGCGGTCAGCGTCGGCCCGTCCGCGGTGTCGATGGTGACCGCGTTGACGCCGAGCAGGGCGGCGACAGGTGCGTCGGGGTTCTGGACGCTGCCGCCCTCGGTGTCGTCACCGGCGGGCACCCACCCGATATCGCGCAGCGCCGCGGGGGTGGTGTCGAGCCGGCCGAGATAGTTGAAACTCACCTGCGGGGTGGGCAGTTCGCGCAGGACTGCAGCGGTCTCGGCGTTGAGATAACGCAGCAGCCCATAGCCGATCCCGCGGTGGGGGACCTGCCGGAGTTGCTCCTTGACCGACTTGACGACCGCCGCCGCGGACGCCCCGGCGGCGAACGCGTCGTCGATGTCGATATCGGACAGGTCGAGCCGCACCGGGTAGTTGGCGGTGAACCACCCGATGGTGCGGGTGAGGTCGGCGCCGGGGAGCACGGTGTCATGGCGGCCGTGGCTTTCGAGAGTGAGCAGCGTCTCGGTGACAGTGTCGCCGCGGCGGCGCCGCCACCGGGTCAGCGCCAGGGCGAGCCCGGCGACGAGGGCGTCGTCCACATTGCCGTGGAACGCCCGGGGCAGGGTGGTGAGGACGGCGCGGGTCACCGCGGGAGGGAGCGCCACCTCGACAGTGGCGGCGGTGGCTTGCACGTCGACGGCCGGATCGATCGAGCGGGCACCGAGCGGTGGATCGGCCGCGCCGAGCGTGGACCGCCACCAGTCGAGTTCGTCGAGGCCATCGGCGGCGGTCTCCAGCGCGTGCGCCCAGCGGCGCATCGAGGTGCCGACCGGGGCGAGCCGCGGCCGTTGACCGACGCTGCGCTGGGCCCACGCCGCGGCGAGATCGGGAATGAGGATCCGCCACGACACGCCGTCGATGATCAGATGGTGTGCGACGACGAGCAGCCTGCCCGGCTGCCCCGCCAGGTCGAACCAGACCAGCTGCAGCGTGATCCCGGCCGCGGGATCGAGGCGCTCGGCCGCGGCATTCGCCTCGGCGTCGAGCAGCGCGGCGAAGGCGCTGCTGCCGGGCGCCGCGTCCACCGGCACGCGCCGGATCAGTTCGCCGGCGGGCGGCGCGGTCGGCTGTACCCGCAGCGCCCAGCCCGAGGGATGCGCGGGTTCCGGGTGCAGGCGGGCCCGCAGCATGTCGTGATGGTCGAGCACCGCCTGGACGGTGGCGTCGATGCCGGCGGCGTCGATGCCGGTCGGCACGGTGAGCAGCACCCACTGGCAGAACCGGTCGAAGCCGCCGCGTTCGAACATCCAGCACATGATCGGCGTCAGCGGTATCGGCCCCACACCCCCACCGGGCAGTTCCGCGGGGAGGGCGGTTGCCGCCGCGCTGTCGTCGAGAACGGCGATCTCGGCCAGCCCGGCAACGGTTTTGCGCTCGAACACCTCGCGCGCGGAGAACGCCACACCGGCGGCCCTGGCCCGGGTCACCAACTGGATCGACATGATGCTGTCGCCGCCGAGGGCGAAGAACGAATCGTCGAGACCGACCGTGTCGATGCCGAGCACCTCGGCGAACAGTCCCGCCAGCGTCGTCTCCACCTCGGTGGCCGGTGCCCGGAATTCGGCTCGACCGGTCGTGAAGTCCGGGGCGGGCAGTGCGGTGCGGTCGAGCTTGCCGTTCGCCGTCACCGGCAGCGTATCGAGCACCACGACGGTCGCGGGCACCATGTGCGAAGCCAGCCGCTCGCCGGCGAACGCGAGGATCGCGGCCGCGTCGAGGTCGGCGATGGGCTCGGGCTCCACATACCCGATCAACCGATCGCCGATGACGGGGTCCCGATGCAGCGTCGCCACCGCGTCGGCCACGCCCGGACAGGCCACCAGAGCAGCTTCGACCTCGCCGAGTTCGACGCGGAAACCACGAATCTTGACCTGGAAATCCGACCGGCCCACATAGTCGAGCGCCAGACTCCCGTCCGGCAGCCGCAGCCACCGCACCAGGTCGCCGGTCCGATACATGCGCTGTCCCGGGCCCGCGAACGGATCGGCAACGAACCGCGACGCGGTCAAACCCCTCGCGTTGCGGTAACCGCGCGCCAGACCCGGGCCCGCCAGATACAACTCCCCGGTGACCCCGAGCGGCACCGGCCGCAACCACCCGTCGAGCACGACCTGCCCGGTCCCGCGAATCGGTCCGCCGATCGTCACCGCCACGCCCGGCGCCAGCGGCGGACCGGCATCGGTGAGAATCGTGGCCTCCGCCGGACCGTAGGCGTTGAAGAAGCTACGGCCCGGTGCCCACCGCGACACCAGTTTGGGTGAGGGCGCCTCGCCGCCGACCACGACGGTGCCGAGGTCATCGAGCCCGTCCGGATCGACCGTCCCCAAGGCCGCCGGAGTCATCACGGTGTGGGTCACCTTCTCGCGCAACAGGATCTGCGCCAGCTCGCCCCCGCCGTAGACGTTCGGCGGCACGATCACGAGTCGCCCGCCCGCCCCGAACGCCCAGAGCTGTTCCAGCACCGCCACATCGAAACTGGGTGATGCGAAATGCAACACCCGGGCACTCGGCCCGATGCCGAATCGCGCACATTGTTCGGCCACCAGATTCGCCACACCTCGATGCGACACCATCACCCCCTTCGGCACACCTGTCGAGCCGGATGTGTAGATCACGTACGCCGCGGTGCCTGCCCGCACCGGCGATGTTCGCTCCGCATCGGTCACCTGCCCCGCTGGCACCTCCGCGACCTCCGCGGCGAACGCCGGCTCGTCGAGAACCAGCCACCGCACCTGCCCGGGCAGCCGAGCACACCACTCCGACAGGGTGATTCCCACCACCACACCCGAATCGGAGAGCATGTGCTCGACCCGGCCTGCCGGGTACTGCGGATCCACCGGTACGAACGCTGCCCCCGACTTGACCACCGCCCATACCGCCAGAACCGCTTCGACCGATCGCGGCAATCCCACCGCGACACTCGCCTCCGGCCCCACCCCCTGACCGATCAACACGCGAGCCAGCCGATTCGACTCCGCGTCCAGCTCGCCGTAGGTCCACCGCCGATCCCCGCAGACCACGGCGACCGCCCCCGGATCCCGCTGCACCGCTGCCGCCAGCAACTCCGGCAACACCTGCTCCGGCAGCGCCGGAGCACCCGACACCGGCGCCAGCTCCCGGCGGTCTGCCGGGGCGAGCAGATCCAGCCGGGCCAGCGGCAGATCCGGGTCGGCGACGGCGGCGCCGATCACGTGCAGAACCCGCTGCAGGGTCGCCGCCATCGTGTCCTGGTCGAAGAGTTCGGGCAGGTACTTGATTTCCAGGTGTAGTCGCGTGTTGTCGATGCGCGCGACAATGCCCAGTGGATAGTGCGCGCCGTCTGTGCCGGTCACGTCGACCAGCCGCATGCCGGCGATATCGGTGTCCGCGGTCAGCCCACCACGATCGATCGGGAAGGATTCGAACACCGTGATCGTGTCGAATACCGTCCCCGGCCCGGCCACCCGCTCGATGTCGGTCAGGCCGACGTAGTGGTGCTCGAGCAAGGCGGCCTGCTCGGCCTGGATCCGGTCGAGCAGCTGCCCCACGCTCTCGGCGGGGTCGAGCCGCACGCGCACCGGCAGGGTGTTGATGAACAGCCCGATCATGGATTCGATGCCCGCGACCTGTGCGGGTCGTCCGGATACCGTGGCGCCGAAGGTCACATCGTCGCGGGAGGTCAACGCGCCCAGCACGATCGCCCATGTCATCTGGATCACGGTGTTGACGGTGATGCCACGGGCCCGCGCGAGGTCGGTCAGCGCCGCGGTCTGTTCCTCGGTCAGTTCGCCGAGCACCGCACGCAATCCGGTGTATCGGCGGCCGGGGTCGGCCGGGGCCACCAGGGTCGGTCCGTCGGTGCCGTCGAACGCGCGCGTCCAGGCGTCGAGCGAGGCGGCCGGGTCCCGCCCGGCGATCCACGCCAGGAAGTCCCGATAGGGACGGACATCCGGCAGTATCGCGGGGTCGCCGTCGGTGGCATAGAGGATCAGGAACTCCTTGAGGAGCAACGGCGTCGACCAGCCGTCCAGCAGCAGATGGTGATTGGTCAGCACCAGCCGGTAGCGCTGCGGCCCCGTGGTGACCAGCATCCAGCGCAGCAGCGGGGCGCGAGCCGGGTCGAAGCGGGTCGCCCGGTCCGCGGCCATCAGCCGATCCCACTCCCGACCGCGTGCCTCGTCGTCGAGCCCGGACAGGTCGAACTCCGACCAGGGGGCCTCGGCGTCGTCATCGACCACCTGCACCGGTCCCGCGGCGGTGTCGGCGACGAAGGCGCTGCGCAGATTCGGATGCCGGTCGAGCAGTACCCGCCCGGCTCGGCGCAGCCGCTCCGGATCGACCTGACCGCGCAACTCGAGGACCAACTGCACCAGGTAGGCGTCCATCGAATCCTCGGATACCAGCGTATGGAACAGCAAACCCTCCTGAAGCGGAGTCAACGGCCAGACGTCGCTCACTGCCGGATAGCCTGCTTCGAGTCGCTCGATCTCGGACTGCCCGAGCCTGACCACCTCGAGATCCGACGGCGTGCGGCCGCCGGTCCCGGCGCGGTGGATGTGTGTCGCCAGCGCGGTCAGTACCCGGGACCACGATTCCGCCACCTCGCGCACCTCGTCGGCGGTGAGCACCCCCGCGGGATACGACCAGACCGCCCGCAACCGTGGCCCGCCCTCGCTGTCGACGGTGGCGGCGTGGATGTCGAGCGCCGTCGACACCGGCGTATCCGGATTCTGTGCACCGGTGAGATCGTCCATCGGCATCCATCCGGCCGACGGCGTTGTTTCGGAGACATAGTCGAACCTGATCTGCGGCGTCGGCAGAGTCGCGAGTATCGGTCCGGTCTCGTCGTCGAGGTACCGCAACAAGCCGTAGCCGATTCCGTGATCCGGGACCGCCAGCAGCTGCTCCTTGACGGACTTGACCGCCGCGCCCAGTGCGGGGCCACCGGCACCCGCGTCGTCGAGATCGATGCCCGAAAGATCCAGGCGCATCGGGTAACTCGTCGAGAACCGGCCGACCGTCCGGCTCAGATCCGAGCCGGGGACGGCGTCTTCCTCGCGACCGCGCCCTTCGAGACCGATCACCACATCCGTGCGCGGGCCGCCGGCGGCTGCCGTCGCACGCTCGCGCCGCCACGTCGTCACCGCTATCGCCAGTGCGGCCAGCAGTCCGTCGTCCACGCTGCCGTGGAATGCCGCGGGCACCTCGGTCAGCAGCGCCTCGGTCACCTCGGCAGAGACTTCGACTTCGACCGTGCGGGTGGTGGCAGCCATGTCGATCGCGGGGTCGAGAGGCCGGGACCCGATCAGCGGATCTTCCCCGGCTGTCATCGCTTGCCACAGTTCGAGTTCGGCGACCCGCTCCGGACGTCGGGCTGCCTCGACCAGCCCGTGCGCCCACCTGCGCATCGATGTCCCGACCGGGGCCAGGTCAGGTAGCTCGCCGGAGGCCATCCGTGCCGACGAAGCCGCGAGGTCCCCCACAAGCACCCGCCAGGAAACCCTGTCGATCACCGAATGATGCACCAGCACAAGTACTCTGCCGGGTTCCCCGGCGTCGGGCGGATCGAACCAGACCACCTGCAGGACGGTCCCGGCGCCCGGATCGAGCCGGTCCGCGGCGGCATCCAGCTCCGCCGACACCGACGCACGGAACTCGACGCTTCCCGGCCTTCCCGCCATCGCCACCCGATGGACGACATCGTCGGCCCGAATCGCCCCGACCGGCAGCACCTCCCACGTCCAGCTCCCGTCGTCGGCCGCGCCCAGCCGCGCGCGCAGCATGTCGTGCCGATCGAGGACGGCCTGCACCGCGTCCGCCAGCCGCGGCCGGTCGATCCCCACCGGCAGATCCAGCACTACTCCCTGCGAGAGGCGGTCGAACCCCGACTCCGCCCGTTCGATCAGCGATCGCATGCTCGGCGTCAGCGGCATCGGCCCGACACCCCCGCCGGGCAGTTCCGCCGGAAGGCCGGTCGCCGCGGTGTTGTCGCGGACGGCGATCGCGGCCAGTCCGGCGACCGTTTTGCGCTCGAAGACGTCGCGTGCGGAAAACACCACACCCGCCGTCCTGGCTCGGGTGACCACCTGGATCGACATGATGCTGTCGCCGCCGAGGGCGAAGAACGAATCATCGAGACCGACCGTGTCGATGCCCACTACGTCGGCGAAAGCTTCGGCGATCGCGCGTTCGATCGGTGTCCCGGGCGCCCGGAACGGTGTGTGATCGGCGAATACCGGATCCGGCAATGCTTTACGGTCCAGTTTGCCCACCGGCGTCAGCGGAATCCGCTCCAGCACCATGATCGAAGCCGGAACCATATAGGACGGCAACCGGCCGTCGAGGTACTCGATGAGCGTCGTCGTATCCACCGAACGACCGGGTGCGGCAGCGACATACGACACCAGCGATACCGCCCCGGACTCGCGGTGATGACCGATGGTCGTGGCGAAACCGACCGTCTCGTGCGCAGCGAGCATCGTATCGATCTCACCGAGCTCGATCCGCAGACCACGAATCTTCACCTGGAAATCGGATCGGCCCAGATGCTGAATCGTCCCATCGGCCGTCCACCGGACCACATCACCGGTGCGATACATGCGGTCACCAGGCATCCAGGGGCACGCGACGAAACGCTCGGCCGTCAGCGCCGCCCGGCGATGGTATCCACGCGCCAGCAGCGGCCCCGCGACATACAGTTCACCCGCCACCCCGACCGGCACCGGCTGCAGCCGCTGATCCAGCACCCATTCCGACACCCCGCGAATCGGGCTACCGATCGTGACCAGCTCCCCCGCCACCAACGGCGCGCTCTGGTTGGTCGTGATCGTGGCCTCGGTCGGACCATATTCGTTCACCATGTCGCGGGTGCCGCCCCACCGCTCGACCAGCTCGGTGCCGTAGTCCTCACCACCGACTGCCAGGTGTCCCCAATCCGGCAGTGGCCACCGGGTGTGGTCGATGGTGGACAGTGCGGTGGGCGTGATGAGGACGTGGGTGACGTGTTCGTGGTCGAGGAGTTCGGCGAGTTCGTCGCCGCCGTAGACATCGCTGGGTGCGATGACCATGGTCGCGCCCGCGCACGTCGCCAACAACAGTTCCAGGACCGACACATCGAAGCTGGGCGACGCCAGATACAAAGTCCGGGAATCGGAATCGATGTGCAGGGCGATCTGGTGCTCGGTGGCGCAGTTGCCGAGTCCGCGATGGGTGACCGCGACACCTTTGGGTAGCCCGGTCGAGCCGGACGTGTAGATGACGTAGGCGATATCGTCGACATGCAGCGGGCGCACCCGGTCACTGTCGGGCACCGGACGGTTCTCCCCCTCGTCGAGATCCTCCGGTGTCAACCACTCGATATCGTCGGGCAATTGCGCGCGTACCGCGGCTACCGTGAGACCGATTGTGGTTTTCGAATCGGCCGTCATGTGCGTGATGCGTTCGCCGGGGTGAGTCGGGTCGATCGGCAGGAACGCGGCGCCCGACTTGGCGACAGCCCACACCGCGAGCACGGAATCGGTGGAACGGGGCATCCCGATCGCGACAACATCCTCCGGACCGACACCGCGTTGGATCAGCAGCCGGGCCCATCTGTTCGAACGCTCGTCCAGCTCTTGATAGCTGAGCTGCTGCCCCTCGAACACGATCGCGATGGCGTCGGGATCCCGTGCGGCAGCCGCGGTCAGCAAGTCGGCCAACGTGGTCGGCGTCGTCATGGGCGCACCGGAATGTGCCAGCAGATCGGCTCGCTCGGCGGAGTCCAGTATCTCGACGGCCCCCACCGACACCGTCGGATCGGTGGCCACCGACTCGAGTATCCGGATCCACCGCTGCATCAGAGCATCGATCGTGCCGGGGTCGAACAGATCCGTGGCGTAGGTGACCGCCACGGCCATCTCGCCGCCGACGTGGTTGTCCGACAGCACCAGCTGCAGGTCGAAGCGCGACACTTCGTTGGGCAGGTCGAGCACTGCGACGTCGAGACCGGGCAACGTCAGCCGCACCTGTTCCAGATTCTGGAATGCCAGCATGACCTGGAACAGTGGGTGCCGGGACGGGGAGCGGTGCGGAGCGAGTCGATCCACCAGCTGTTCGAAGGGAACGTCGGCGTGTCCGAAGGCATCCAGATCGGTCTGCCTGATCCGGTCGAGCAGGTCGGTGAACGATTCATCGAGATCGATCTCGGTCCGCAAGACCAGGGTGTTGACGAACATGCCGATCACGTCGTCGAGTTCGGCCGCGCCGCGTCCGGCGACCGGTGTGCCGATCGGAATATCGGTGGTGCCGCTCAACCGGGCGAGCAGCACCGCCAGCGTGCCGTGGATCACCATGAACAGGGAGGCATTGTGTTGCCGCGCGAGCGTTTCCAATGCCTGGATCACCTCGGCATCGACCGTGTAGCCGATGGTGGCGCCCCGATGGGAGGCCACCGCCGACCGCGGCCGGTCAGCCGGTAGACGAAGTTCCTCGGCGACTCCGTCCAGCATCGCCGTCCAATATCGGATCTGCCGGGCGGACAGCGATTCCGGATCGTCGGGCGAACCGAGGACCGCTCGCTGCCACAGCGCGTAGTCCGCGTATTGGACAGACAGCGGTGTCCACGAAGGGATTTCGCCGCGGATCCGGGTGGTGTACGCGGTCGTCACGTCGCGAGCCAGCGGTGTCATGGAGAAACCGTCCGCGGCGATGTGGTGCACCACGACGGCCAGTACGTAGACGGGCTCCTCGCTCCCGGCGGCACGGAACAATCGGGCACGGACCGGCACCCGAACGCTGACGTCGAAGCCTGCGGCCACGAATTCGGTGATCGCCGCGTCGAGTTCGCTCGACGACACCGAGACCAGTGCCAGCTCGGGCTCCACCTCGTCGGCGGGTTCGATCAGCTGGATCAGTGTTCCGTCGTGATCCGGGTACCGCGTCCGCAAAGACTCGTGCCTGCGCAGCACGTCGACCATGGCCGATCGCAGGGCGTCGACGTTCAGCTCGCCACGCAGCCGGATGGCGATCGGCACATTGTAGGCACCCGAACTGGTGTCGTACTGGTTGAAGAACCACATCCGCTGTTGGGCCGGAGCCAAGGGCACGAGATCGGGGCGGGGCCCGGCGATCAGCGGTGGGCGTCGTCGCCCGGTGCCGGAATACTGCGCTATCTGGGCCGCGAGCGCGGCTACCGTGGGGGCCTCGAACAACACCCGCACCGGAATCTCGGTATCCAGTGTGGCCCCGAGTCGTGCTGCCACTCTGGTCGCGACCACGCTGTCGCCGCCGAGGGCGAAGAACGAATCGTCGAGGCCGACCGCGTCGATTCTCAACACGTCGGCGAAAGCTTCGGCGATCATGCGTTCGATCGGTGTCTCGGGCGCCCGGAACGGCTTGCGGTCGGTGAATACCGGATCCGGCAATGCCTTTCGGTCCAGCTTGCCCACCGGCGTCAACGGAATCCGCTCCAGCACCATGATCGAAGCCGGAACCATATAGGACGGCAACCGGCTGACGAGGTACTCGGTGAGGGCCTTCGTATCGATCGAACGCCCCGGCGCGGCAACGACATACGACACCAGCGAGGTGGCACCGGACTCGCTGTGATGGCCGATGGTCGTGGCGAAATCGACCGTCTCGTGGGCAGCGAGCGTGGCATCGATCTCGCCGAGCTCGATGCGCAGACCACGAATCTTCACCTGGAAATCGGATCGGCCCAGATGCTGAATCGTCCCATCCGCCGTCCACCGGACCACATCACCGGTCCGGTACATCCGTTCACCAGGTATCCACGGGCACGCGACGAAACGCTCGGCGGTCAAATCGGCGCGGCGGTGGTATCCACGGGCCAGCAGCGGTCCCGCGACATACAGTTCGCCCGCCACCCCGACCGGTACCGGTTGCAACCGCTGACCCAGCACCCATTGCGAGACACCGCGAATCGGGCTACCGATCGTGACCAGCTCGCCCGCCACCAACGGTGCGGACATCGTCGCGGCAATAGTGGTCTCGGTGGGCCCGTACTCGTTGAACACGCTACGGCTGCCATTCCAGCGCTGGACCAGTTCGCTGCCGTAGTTCTCGCCACCGACCAGCAGATACCGCAAATCCGGTAGCGGCCAGCGGGTGTGGTCGATGGTGAACAATGCCGTGGGTGTGATGAGGACGTGGGTGACCTGTTCACGATCGAGCAGTGCGGCGAGTTCGTCGCCGCCGTAGACATCGTGGGGTGCGATGACCATCGTCGCGCCGGCACACAAAGCCAGCAGCAATTCCAGTACCGACACATCGAAGCTCGGCGAGGCCACATGCAAAGTACGGGAATCGGATTCGATGCGCATCGCATTCCGGTGCTCGATGGCGCAGTTGCCGAGTCCGCGATGGGTGACCGAGACACCTTTGGGCAGCCCGGTCGAGCCGGAGGTGTAGATGACATAGGCGATATCGTCGACACGCAGCGGGCGCACCCGGTCACCGCCGGCGACGGGAAGGTTCTCACCCTCGTCGAGATCCTCCGGTGTCAACCAGGTGATGGTGCCGGGCAGCCGAGTTCGCACCGACGAAACCGTCAGGCCGATCGCGGTTTTCGAATCGGCCAGCATGTGCGTGATGCGTTCACCGGGGTGGGTCGGATCGATCGGCAGGAACGCTGCTCCCGATTTCGCGACAGCCCACAC
This sequence comes from Nocardia sp. NPDC060259, assembly GCF_042728775.1. NCBI lineage: Bacteria > Bacillati > Actinomycetota > Actinomycetes > Mycobacteriales > Nocardiaceae > Nocardia > Nocardia sp. NPDC060259. The sequence goes on along the minus strand of NZ_JBHXAY010000071.1, from coordinate 8,076 downwards.
CGCGAGCACGGATTCAGGGGAACGCGGCATACCGATGGCGACAACATCCTCGGGGCCGATACCACGCTGGATCAGCAGCCGGGCCCATCGATTCGAACGCGCGTCCAGCTCCGCATAGCTCAGCCGCTGCCCATCGAAGACGATGGCCGCGGCCTCGGGATCATGCGCAACGGCCGTGGCCAGCAAGTCGGCCAGCGTGGTCGGCGGCGCGGTCGGTGCACCGGAGCGTGACAACAGATCTGCTCGCTCGGCGGGCTCGAGGACTTCGATCATCCCGACCGGCACCGTCGGATCGGTGGTCACCGACTCGAGTATCCGAATCCACCGGCGCATCAGAGAATCGATCGTCGCCTGGTCGAACAGATCCGTGGCGTAGCTGATCGCTACCGCCGTCCCGCCACCATCGTGGTTGTCCGACAGCACAATTCGCAGATCGAGTGGAGTCACCTCATCGGGCAACTCCTCCCGATCCGGATTCTGGAATGCCAACAGCACCTGGAACGCGGAATGCCGGGACTGCGACCGCTGCGGAGCGATGTCGTCCACCAGTTGTTCGAACGGGACATCGGCATGCTCCAAGGCATCCAGATCGACCTGTCCGACCCGGCCGAGCAGATCGGCGAACGATTCATCGAGATCGATCTCGGTCCGCAAAACCAGCACGGCTCCGCCACGCTCGGCGACCGGCATGCCGATCGGAATATCGGTCGTACCGCTCAACCGGGCGAGCAGCACCGCCAGCGTGCCCTGAATCACCATGGGCAGCAACGAACGATAGTGCCGCGCAAACCTTTCCAGCGTCAGCAGCAACCCGGCATCGACCGGATAGTCGACAGTGGCTGACCGCGTGGACAGCACAGCAGGCCGCGGCCTGTCGGTCGGCAGCCGAAGTTCCAGGGGAAGATCTGCGAGCGTGGCTCGCCAGTACGCCAGATCCTCGCGTCGGCGCCGTATCCCGGCGCCGTGGCGCGCGCTCTCGGAATGCACCTGCCCGAGGGCAGTGTCCGGCGCGGCGTCCGCGAACGCGTCGAGGAACTCCGTGAATCCGGTGTGATGTGCGGAGAGTTCCGGCTCGGTGTAGCGGTTGGGGTTGGCCAGGAAGTGGAGGATCGTCTCCGGCGGGTCTCCGGTCTGATACACGTCGACCAGCAAATCGTCGACCGGGCCTGAGCTGAGTATGTGGAATTCCGCGGTCATCGACCCGAGCCGGAGTTCCTGGGGGAAGAACATCACGTTCACCACCGGGCCGGCGAAACGCCGCTGCCCGTTGCTCCCCGCGGCGGCGCGAATGTCGGCCAGGCCGCAGCGCTGATGCCGCAGGGCCCCTATCAGGTCGGCCTGGACCCGCCGCACCAGCGACGCGACCGTGTCCCCAGGGCCGAGCACGATCGGAAGCGGCACAACGTTGACGAACACTCCCCCGGACCGCCGCAATACCGCGGTGGTGCGCCCCGAAACGGGAATATTGACCACGACCTCGTCCCGGCCGGTCATCCGGGCCAGATAGGTCCCGAATGCCGCGATCACCACCGCGGCCGGGGTCGCCTCCAGCAGTGCCGCGGAATGACCGATCCGTCCCACCGTCACGGTGGGCAGTTCGGCTTTCGCGACCACACTGTCCGCGCTCGCGGGGGCGGACCCGACGGCCAGGCTGGACTCGAGCTCGACATCGGCGAGTCTGTCCACCCAATAGGCCTGGTCGCTGGTGAACCGCGTCGACTCCCGGTAACTGCGGTCGGCCTCGTAGAGAGTGCGCAGGTCCGCCGCCCGATTCGGCTCGGCTGTCCGGCCTTCCACCGCCGCGGTATACAGCGCCGCGACCCGGTTCACGATCGTCATCGCGGCGTAACCATCCACGGCGACGTGGTGAACCCTGAGGTACCAGAGGAAATGCCGATCCCCGACCTGCACGACCACCCAGGCGACCAACCGGTCCCTGGTCATATCCAACGGTGTGGTGTACTCCCGGCGCATCCACTGCAAGGCCGCCGCCATGGGATCCGGTTCCCCACGCAGATCGATGAGCGGCCCCCGCGACGCCAATGCCGGGTCGAACAACTGATACGGCTCTCCGTCGACCTCCACCAGCCGCAAATAACCCGATTGAAATTCGTAACCCGTTTGAATCGACACCGTACGCAGTATCTCGAGATCCAGATCCCCATGGAACTCGAGATACTGCGCCTCGCATATCGGCACGTCCGGGCTCCATTGTTGCGCCAGCCACAGCCCCCGCTGCCCCGCCGACAATGGCACCGGCCGATTACCCCGGTCTGACGGAAACTGTTGTCGCGCAGTGGTCATCAGCGGCCTCCAGAACCCACCGCGCCAGTGTAAGCCGACTGATCGGCCGCCGTGTACCCCGGACCGACGATCCTGACCGCGAAGTAATGAATAAATTTACGAAAGCGATATGCAGCGCGACTTCGATACCCCACTGCAATTACTTCGACGCCCAATTGCAGGGTGCATCTGCAACACTCACGGTCGCTTTTACTCCCCCGAACCAATGATCTGCTCGATATTGCGCTCAGCCAGCGCGCTGATCGTCAACGACGGGTTCACCGTTCCGGTGCTACCGGGCACCGCCGCCCCGTCCATGACGTACAGGCCCCGATAGCCGACTACCCGGCCGTATCCGTCTGTCGCGCGTCCGATCACCGCGCCACCCAGCGGATGTGAGGTGAACGAGGCGTCCCCGCTCGCGACCGGCGGGCCGATGGGCACGCAGTGGCAGGCCGCGGCGATCTTGTCGTTGACTTCCTGAGCTCGCGCGAGGTAGCCCGCCTGGCCGTTGGGCGGCCACTGCAGGTTCACCCGGCCGTCGGCCGCGTTGTAGACGAACCGGCCGCGGGTGTCGTCGAGCACCATGCCCAGCGATGCGAGCGTGCCGACGTCGAACGGCAGCGCGCCGGGGATGAACCAGCTCTCCAGCGACACCGGTGCGCCCGCCTCGTCCAGAATCCGGCTCGTGGACGGCGCGCCTTGGGTGCCCACCTCGAGTGAGGTCAGGGGCCGGGCCAAGCCGACATCGCCGTTGCTGCCCCAGCCCTCGCCGATGTGCTCGTTCAGGTTCGGCAGCGCGCCGGTGTCCCGCGCGCGCACCAGCAGCTCGGAGGTGCCGATCGAGCCCGCACCGAGAAACAGCTTGTCGCAGGTCAGCGTCCGGGTTCGGAGCACCTCTCCGGTAGGTGCCAGTTTGGTCACGCTGACGACATAACGACCCGGCCCGCCCGGTTGGTGCGCGATGGCGTCCACCCGGTGTCCGGGGTAGATCCGGGCACGACCGGTGGCCTCGGCGTAGCGCAAGTAGTTCTGGTTGAGATCGAACTTCGCGCCGTTGGAATTGCCGAGGTTCGAAAAGCCGACCGTCGCCGACGGCAACGACCTTCCGGCCAGCTCGTCGCGGAGGATGTGCCAATTCCACATGCCATCGATGCGCTGCGGCGTATAGCCCGCCGTGCGGACCTGCCCGTCCCAGGCTCGCGCGTGCGCGAACGCGATGGAGTGGTAGAGATCGTCGGGTATCGGGCTCGGCCGCAAGGTCTCCCGGACCCTGGGGTAGTAGACATCGCGCATCTCGCGGTAGTCGACCACACCACCGAACACCTGGTCGAAGAACCGCTGCTCCGGTTCGACCATCACTCCGGTGAACACCACCGAGCCGCCGCCGACACACGCACCGCGCCACACGTCGATGCCCGGGTAATCGGTGATGTCGAGGACCCCGCCGAACGGATCGAGCGCGATGGGCCTCCCGGTCACGGCGGTGAAGGCGGTGCGCTGCCAGAAGCCACGGCCGTCCGGAAACGTATCGACGGCGAAGATGTCACGCCAGAGATCATTCGGCCAGCGCGACCCGCGCTCCAGCACGGCGACCTCGGTCCCGGACTGGGCCAGGCGCAGCGCGGCGATCGACGCCCCGAATCCCGATCCGATGACGATCGCGGGCACATGGTCGGCCGGATCCGGCAGCGGCGCGAAGATCTCCGGCACCAGTGCGCGGTACACCAAGGCATGGGGGCCGAGGCCGTAGTCTTGCGCCCACGCCGCGGACGTGCCCGTGGACGTGCCCGTGGTCAGCATCGTCGCCGCCAGGCCGACACCTTTGATGAATCCGCGCCTGTCCATGGTGCACCTCACCTGAGCTGAAGGCTTGCCGATTCAGGCTAGCCGAGAATTAGCCAACCGTGCCTGAGGCGCTCTACCATGGGGAGATCTTGCGTGGGAGGTGACGACGATGTTGACGCGCGCATGGTTTCGGTGGCTGATTGTCCATCGCATGACTCGGACCTATCTCCTGATGGCGTTGCGGCGCGGCGATCCCCTCGCGCAGATCCTGGCCGGACCGGATCGCGGGCGCGGCGCGCCGCGCTCCATCGAGGAGATCCGGCAGCTGGGCCGGATGCCCACCGTCTCGAAGGTGCGCGTGACCGCGGACCACGAAATTTGCAAGCTCATCCTGCGGGACCGCCGCTTCGGCGTGGTCACGCCCAATAATCAGGCCCTGCCGCAGCTGATGCGCTGGGTGTTGACCAAGACGGATCTGGAACTTCCCAACCTCGCCGAACCTCCCTCGATGCTGGTGACCGATCCGCCGGAACACACCGTCTACCGCCGCTTGGTCGGACAGGCCTTCGCGCCGAAGGCGATCGCCAAGCTCAGGGAGCGGGTTGTCGAAGTGACCGATGACCTGCTCGACAGCATGAAATCGGCGCCGCGACCGGATCTGATCGACGAGTTCTGCGAGCGGCTGCCCATCGCGATCATCGCCGAGCTGCTCGGGTTGCCCGACGACATGCATTCCACCCTGCTGCGGTGGGGCGACACCGGTGCGCCGCTGCTCGACCGAGGCCTGACCTGGGCCACTTTCCGCCGCGCCGTCGAGGACATGGCCGAGGGGCAGGCGTATTTCGACGAGCAGATCGCCCGGCGCACCGAGGACCCGGGCGACGACGTGCTCAGCACGCTGGTGACCGGTGGCGAGCTCACCCACCGCGAACAGGTCGCCAACGCGGCCCTGCTGCTCGACGCCGGATTCCTGACGACGGTGAACATGCTCGGCAACGGAATCGCCCTGCTGACACGACATCCGGACCAGCTGGAAATGCTGATGGAGCGGCCGGAGCTGTGGCCGGGCGCGGTCGAGGAGATCCTGCGCTACGACGGTCCCATCCGGATCACGGGCCGCATCGCGAGCTCCGACATCGACATCGCCGATCAGCACGTCGAATACGGTTCCTTTGTCCTGCTGTTGCTGGCGGGCGCCAACAAGGACCCCACCGTCTTCGCCGAGCCCGAACGATTCGATGTGACCAGACCCAATGCCGCGGAACATCTCTCGTTCAGCGGCGGGGTGCACAGCTGCCTGGGATCCAGCCTCGCCCGCCTGGAAGGCACCATCGCGTTGCGAGCCCTCTTCGAGCGCTACCCCGACCTGCATCTGGACGGCCCCCCGATCCCGCGCGGCCTGGTGAACCTGAACAGCTACCGCTCCATGCCCGCCATGCTGCATGCCGCCTAGCGCGCTGCACACAGAATCTCCACAATTGGCGACGCAACCCTCCACACCCGCTCGCTAGGGTCTGACCATGGAATTCAGTGGGGGCGGGTCAGGACAGCCCGCGCGGCGGATCCTCGTCGTCGACGACGAGGTGACGATCGCCGAGTCGGTCGCGGCGCGGTTGCGGGCCGAGGGGTTCGCGGTCGACCTGGCGCACGACGGTCCGGGTGCGGTGGCAGCGGCCGCCGCGGGGGAACCCGATCTGGTGGTGCTCGATGTGATGCTGCCCGGGTTCGACGGGCTCGAGGTATGCCGGCGCATCCAGGCCGACCGGCATGTCCCGGTGCTCATGCTGACCGCGCGCACCGACGAGACCGACCAGTTGATCGGGCTCGGTGTCGGCGCCGACGACTACCTGACGAAACCGTTCTCGATGCGGGTGCTCGCCGCCCGGGTGCACGCCCTGCTGCGGCGGGTCGAGCGGGCCGCCGAGCGCGGTGACAGCGCGATCGTCGTCGGTGATCTGCGCATCGACCTCGACGAGCGGCGCGTCTGGCGCGGCGCCACCGAGGCCAGGCTGACCCCGCTGGAGTTCGATCTGCTCACCCGTCTCGCGCAACGGCCGCGGGCGGTGCTGGCCAGGGAGCGGCTGCTCGAGGACATCTGGGATTGGTCGGACGCCTCGGGCACCCGCGCGGTCGACAGTCACATCAAGGCGTTGCGCCGCAAACTCGGCGCCGATCTGATCCGCACCGTGCACGGTGTCGGCTACGCCTTGGACGCGCGATGAGCGAGGTGGCGGGCGAGGCGCCGCGCAGGTTTCTCGATCGGGTCGCCGACCGGATGCCGCGACCGCTGGACCCGCTGCGCTCGATCAAGCTGAAGCTGGCCGTGCTCATGGTCTGTTCCGGTGCGGTGGCGTTCGCCTACTTCTGGTTGCGGATCGGCTGGCTGCCGACGTTCACCACGCTCACCGCGATGATCATCGCGCTGATCACCTCGCAGTTCCTCGCGCACGGCATCACCCGCCCGCTGCGCGAGATGACCGCGGCCGCGCGGCGAATGGCGCACGGCGACTACAGCTTCCGGGTCAGGGCCAGTTCCCGTGACGAGGTGGGTCAGCTGGCGACCGCGTTCAACCAGATGGCGGCGGATCTGGCCGCGGCCGATCGGCAGCGCCGCGACCTCATCGCCAATGTCTCCCACGAATTGCGGACGCCGGTGACGGCGCTGCACGCGGTGCTGGAGAACATCGTCGACGGGATCAGCGAACCCGATCCGGCGACACTGCGCACCGCGCTGGCGCAGACCGAACGGCTCGGCCTGCTCGTGTCCGAGCTGCTCGATCTGTCCAGCATCGAGGCGGGCGCGTTCACGCTGGACCGGGAAAAACTGCCGCTCGCACCGCTGTTGGCGGAGGTGATCGCCGAGGCCGAGGTGATGACGGCCGCGCTCGGTCGCGGTGTCCGCTTCACCACCTCGATCGAACCGGCCGACGCCACCGTGCACGCCGACCGGGCCCGGCTGCACCAGGTGCTGTTCAACCTGCTCGACAATGCCGCCAGGCACGGCCCGGCGGGCGGCGAGGTCCGGGTCTGGGCGCACACCGTGCCGGGGGCGACCGTGCTGGAGATTTCCGACGACGGTCCCGGCATCCCGGAAGCCGACCGCGCCACCGTCTTCGACCGCTTCACCCGGGGCGGCCGCACCGACGGCGGCGGGACCGGCCTCGGCCTCGCCATCGCCCGCTGGGTGATCGACCTGCACGGCGGCACCATCGCCGTCGCCGACCCCGGCTCCCGCATCCGCGTCGTCCTGCCCACCGACTGATCCGACCGCTCCAGGCACACCATCCCGGACCTCAGGTCCCGGGACGATCCAGCACACCCATGTGAGGGGACATCATGACCGAAAAGCCCGCCACCCCGCGAACACCCGACGGACCGGAACCAGCAGTCACCGTTGCCGAGAAGCCCGCCCCCGGCACGATATCGCCTGCGGGACAGAGCAGTACCGACACACCACAGCCGTGGACCGCGGGCTGGCAGGCCGCCGCCACGACGTCCCCGGTACGCCCCATGCCCCCACTACCTCCGCCACCACCCCCGACCCCACAGCGCTGGCAGTGTGTCGCCCGACCGGCCGGTGTCCTCCCCGCCGCCGCCGTGGCCGGAATCGTCGGCGCGACAGTGATTCCGGTCGACCGCCCCGGCATCGGCTGGCTCCTGGCCGGCGGCGTCATCGCCGGCGCCCTGTGCGTCGTCGACTACCGCGCCCGCTCCCGCAACACCGTCAGCGGCAATGCAGCGGAACCGGCTGCCGAAACGGCCGCCGCCACGGGGAACCCGCAGTCAGCCGACAGCACAGCGGCAGGTACGTCCGCCCTCGCGGTGACCGATCCAGCGGACTCATCTGCTGCTGAACCGACAGCACCCGACAGCGACGCGCAGACAGCCGTGGCGACCGGGACGACAGGTGCGGCTACTGCGGAGGTGCAGGCCGCGGCGCAGAATCCCGCTGGCAACGCTCAGGATGCCGCGTCGACATCGGCTGTCGAGGGGTCAGCCGATGTC